>JALSRG010000013.1 GCA_026984915.1 Marinosulfonomonas sp.
TGGTCAGAAGAAAAATCTGTCAAACCAACGGCGCAGGATGAATGGGGCCTGACCCTAAACCAGTTCGATCAACAGATCCTTGGCATCAATCTGCGCCCCCGCCTGCACATGAACCGCCTTTACAACAGCATCGTTTTCCGCATGCAGCCCCGTTTCCATTTTCATCGCCTCGATGGTCAGCAACAGGTCGCCCTGCCGCACCTTCTGCCCCTTCTCGACCAGCATCGAAGCCACGACACCGGGCATTGGTGCGCCTATGTGATTGGAATTCGTTTCATCGGCTTTTGGCCGCTGGGCGGTCTTGGCCTTGGCCTGCCGGTCCGGCACCCGGATGACACGGGGCTGGCCATTCAGTTCAAAGAACACTTTCACATTGCCGTCTTCCAGCGTCTCCCCCACGGCCTGCAAGCGTATTTCCAGCGTTTTTCCGGGGTCGATCTCGGCGGTGATTTCCTCGCCCGGCTCCATCCCGTAAAAGAACGTATGGGTCGGCAGGGTGCGCACCGGGCCGTATTTGCGGTGGCGCCCCATATAATCCAGAAACACCTTGGGATACATCAGATAGCCGTTCAGATCTTCGTCATCCACCCTGAAGCCGTTTAGTTCGACCGACAGATCGGCGCGGGTTTTTTCCAGATCGACCGGCGGCAGGTGCAGGCCGGGGCGCTCGGTGTTGGGGCGTTCGCCCTTCAGAACCTTTCTGACCAGCGCCGGCGGAAAGCCCCCCGGCGGCTGCCCCAGATTGCCGCGCATCATGTCGACAACACTGTCGGGAAAAGCCACCTCGACCTCCGGGTCTTCGACCTGCGCCCGGGTCAGCCCCTGCGCCACCATCATCAGGGCCATGTCGCCAACCACCTTGGAACTGGGCGTGACCTTGACGATATCGCCAAACATCCGGTTTACATCCGCATAGGTTCGGGCAATTTCCGGCCAGCGCTCCTCAAGCCCCAGACTGCGGGCCTGTGCCTTGAGGTTGGTAAACTGCCCCCCCGGCATTTCATGCAGGTAAACTTCGCTCGCCGGGGCGGCCAGGCCGCTTTCGAACGCGGTGTACTGGCCCCGCACCTGTTGCCAGTAATCGCTGATCTCACGCACCGCATCCAGGTTCAGTCCGGTATCACGCGGCGTGTGCCTGAGCGCGGCAACGATACTGCCCAGACAGGGTTGGCTGGTTCCGCCGGAAAAGGCATCCATTGCCGCATCCACCGCATCCACGCCGGCCTCGGCTGCGGCCAGGATCGTTGCCCCGGCAATGCCGCTGGTATCATGCGTGTGAAAGTGGATCGGCAGGCCGACATCTTCTTTCAGCGCCTTGACAAGCGCCGGGGCGGCTGTGGGCTTCAACAGGCCCGCCATGTCTTTCAGACCCAGCACATGCGCGCCCGCATCCCGAAGCTGTTTGCCCATCGCGACGTAATACTTCAGATCATATTTGGCGCGGTCGGGGTCCAGAATGTCACCGGTATAGCAGATGGTGCCTTCACAGATCTTGCCGGCGGCGATCACCGCATCCATCGCCACACGCATGTTTTCCACCCAGTTCAGGCTGTCAAACACGCGAAACACATCCACACCCGTTGCTGCCGCCCGCGCCACAAAGCTTTGCACCACGTTATCCGGATAATTGGTATAGCCCACCCCATTACTGGCGCGCAGCAGCATTTGCAAAAGCAGGTTCGGCATGGCCGTCCGAAGATCACGCAGGCGCTGCCACGGGCATTCCTGCAGGAACCTGTAGGCGACATCAAATGTTGCGCCGCCCCAGCATTCCACACTGAACAGTTGCGGCAGATTGGTGCCATAGGCCGGGGCCACCCCTATCATGTCGCGCGAGCGCATGCGCGTTGCCAAAAGCGACTGATGCCCGTCCCGCATGGTGGTATCCGTCAGCAAAAGCCGCTTTTGGGCCGCCATCCAGTCGGCAACAGCCTGCGGCCCCTTGTTGTCCAGAAGATTCCGGGTCCCTTCAGGCGCGGATGCTTCGCGCAATTGCGGCGGATGCGCGGGTTTGACCTGCGCCGGCGGCCGCACACGCCCCTGGGTTTCCGGGTGACCATTGACCGTTATATCGGCAATATAGGTCAGAATCTTGGTGGCCCTGTCGCGGCGCTTGGTGAAACGGAACAGCTCTGGCGTGTTGTCAATGAATTTCGTCGTGTATTCATTGTTCAGAAAGGTCGGATGCCGCAACAGGTTTTCGACAAATGCGATATTGGTTGAGACCCCCCGCACCCGGAATTCACGCAGGGCCCGATCCATGCGGGAAATGGCCATTTGCGGGGTGGGTGCCCAGGAGGTGACCTTGACCAGCAGGCTGTCATAATAGCGGGTGATTACCCCGCCCGCATAGGCGGTGCCACCATCCAGCCGGATGCCCATGCCGGTTGCGCTGCGATAGGCGGTGATCCGGCCATAGTCGGGGATAAAGCTGTTTTGCGGGTCCTCGGTTGTCACCCGGCACTGCAAGGCGTGGCCGTTCAGCTGTATATCCTGCTGGCGCGGCTTTCCGGTCGCCTCGGCCAGGGGTTTGCCCTCGGCAATCAGTATCTGGGCCCGCACGATGTCGATACCGGTGACTTCCTCGGTTACCGTATGTTCCACCTGCACCCGCGGGTTGACCTCGATGAAGTAGAAATTCTGGCTCTCCATATCCATCAGGAATTCGACAGTGCCGGCATTTTCATAGCCCACATGTTTGCAAATCCGCCGCCCCAGTTCACAGATTTCAGCGCGCTGTTCTTCTGTCAGATAAGGCGCGGGGGCCCGCTCCAGCACTTTTTGATTACGGCGCTGAACCGAACAGTCGCGCTCAAAGAGGTGATAGATTTCACCATGCTGATCGCCCAGTATCTGCACCTCGACATGGCGTGCGCGCCGGATCATCTTTTCCAGATATCCCTCGTCATTGCCAAAGGCAGCCTTGGCCTCGCGCCGGCCTTCCAGCAGCTTTTCCTCCAACTCGTCCTCGCGCATGATCGGCCGCATACCGCGCCCGCCCCCGCCCCAGCTGGCCTTGAGCATCAGGGGATAGCCCAGCTTTCGCGCTTCCGCGCGAATGGCATCCATATCGTCCCCAAGCACATCCGTTGCCGGCACCACCGGAACACCGGCGGCAATGGCAACCTGACGCGCCTGCGCCTTGTCGCCGAGTGCCCGCATGGTTTGCGCTTTCGGCCCGATAAAGACCAGCCCGGCCTCGCTACAGGCATCCACAAAGGCGGGATTTTCCGACAGCAGCCCGTAACCGGGATGGATTGCATCCGCACCCGCCATCTTTGCAACGCGGATGATCTCTTCAATGCTGAGATAGGCGGCGACAGGCCCCATCCCTTCACCGATGCGATAGGCCTCATCAGCCTTGAAGCGGTGCAGGCTCAGCTTGTCTTCCTCGGCAAAAACCGCAACCGTCCGTTTGCCCATCTCGTTGGCGGCCCGCATGATGCGGATGGCGATTTCACCACGGTTGGCTATCAGAATTTTCTTGAAACCTGGCATGGGTATGCGGCCCTCCAAACGCTGCGGCTATTATCCATCTGACGCATTGCTACAGGTTTGCTGCATTGCAGCGCAAGCTTTTTGAAAGCGGCGACAAACTTAGGGTATGACTTGTCGGTTTGTAAACATGTCTGGGGCAGTGTTTCGATAGTACCGTCCGAATCAAAGCGCGCGCCAACCGATATCGCGACGGTAAAATCCCTCGGGCCAGTCAATGTGGTCAATCATTTCATAGGCGCGTTGTTGTGCCTCGCGCAGTGAATTTCCGCGGGCGGTTACATTCAGAACCCGCCCGCCGCTGGCAACAAGCCGACCATCCTTCAGGGAAGTTCCGGCGTGAAAAACCATATGGCGACTGTCTTCTGGGCAGTTCTCCAATCCCGCAATCCGGCTGCCTTTCTCGTAAGGTCCTGGATAGCCTTTCGCCGCCATGACCACCGTCAGCGCATGATCATCGGCCCAGTTTACCCTGGCTTTTTCCAGTTCCTGGCGGGCGCAGGCCAGCAACAAATCCAGCGCCTGAGCGCCCAGCCGCATCATGAGAACCTGGCATTCCGGATCCCCAAATCGCACATTGTATTCCACAAGCCGGGGCTTGCCGTTCCGGATCATGAAACCAGCATAAAGAACCCCTTGATAGGGGGTGCCACGGCGCGCCATTTCAGCCACCGTCGGCAGAATTATCTCTTGCAGGGCGCGTTCAGACACCTCGTCTGTCATGACCGGCGCTGGTGAATATGCCCCCATTCCGCCGGTGTTTGGCCCGGTATCGCCCTCCCCGACCCGTTTGTGGTCTTGCGCCGTACCGATCGGCAGCACATTTTCACCATCACACAGCACAAAGAACGAGGCTTCCTCGCCCTCCATGAACTCTTCGATCACGACTTCGGCGCCGGCGGAACCAAAGCTGCCGCCAAACATGTCGTCCACCGCCTGGAGCGCCTGTGCCTCATCCATGGCCACAATCACCCCTTTGCCCGCAGCCAGCCCATCGGCCTTGACCACAATGGGGGCGCCATGCGCCCGGATATAGGCCTTTGCGGCCGTGGCATCCGAGAACCGCGCCCAGGCGGCTGTTGGTGCACCGCTGGCGTCGCAGATTTCCTTGGTGAAGGCTTTTGAGGCCTCAAGCCGCGCCGCTGCTGCGGAGGGACCAAAACACAATATTCCCGCCGCGCGCAGACGGTCGGCAACCCCGGCTGCAAGCGGCGCCTCAGGGCCGATGATGACAAAATCAATCGCATTGGCCACAGCGAATTCCGTCACCGCATCGCCGTTTTCTGTATCAAGCGCTGCACATTCCGCTATGTCGGAAATTCCGGCGTTTCCCGGCGCCACAATCAGACGCCCACACCTCGGGTTTTGCATAACCGCCCAGGCCAGTGCATGTTCGCGCCCGCCGCCGCCCAGAATCAGAATATTCATCACATCCCCCGCTTGGCCATTCCTGCCCGGCGTTCTAAAGTGCCCTACACCGCAACACAAGCGAGGCCTCATGTCTGACCTGATCGACGACGAAAACACTGGTAACAATGCGCCGGAATATACGGTTACCGAAATTTCCGGCGCCATCAAGCGCACGATTGAGGGTGAATTCGGCCGGGTACGGGTGCGCGGCGAAATCGGCCGGGTTTCGCGGCCACGTTCGGGGCATGTCTATCTTGACCTGAAGGATGACCGCTCGGTCCTTTCCG
The DNA here is from genome assembly GCA_026984915.1 of Marinosulfonomonas sp. Classification (GTDB taxonomy): domain Bacteria; phylum Pseudomonadota; class Alphaproteobacteria; order Rhodobacterales; family Rhodobacteraceae; genus WFVA01. The sequence continues at coordinate 5,193 of JALSRG010000013.1, forward strand.
GGGTTATCTGGAAAGGCGTTGCCAGCCGGCTGGCCACCCAGCCCGAAGAAGGGCTGGAGGTGATCGCAACCGGAAAGCTGACCACATTCGGCGGCCAGTCGAAATACCAGATTGTCATCGACGATATTGCACCCGCTGGGGCCGGCGCCCTGATGGCCATGCTGGAAAAGCGCAAGGCCATGCTGGCTGCCGAAGGGCTGTTTGCCGCCGAGCGCAAGCGCGCCCTGCCCTATCTGCCACGGGTAATCGGCGTTATCACCTCGCCATCGGGCGCCGTGATCCGCGATATCCTGCATCGCCTGCGCGACCGGTTTGCGCGTCACGTCCTGATCTGGCCCGTCGCTGTACAGGGGCAGAACTGCGCGTCCGAAGTGGCGCGTGCCATCAAGGGCTTCAACCAGCTTTCACCAAATGGCGACATTCCGCGCCCGGATCTGTTGATCGTGGCGCGCGGTGGTGGCTCGCTCGAAGATTTGTGGGGGTTCAACGAGGAAATCGTGGTTCGTGCCGCCGCTGCCAGCCAGATCCCCCTGATCTCGGCGGTCGGTCATGAAACGGACACAACATTGATAGATTACGTGGCTGACAAGCGCGCGCCCACCCCCACGGCCGCCGCGGAAATGGCTGTACCGGTACGGCTGGAGCTTCTGGCCGCGCTCGAATCGCTCTCCGGACGGCTTTCGCGTGCGCTCGCACAATCTCTTGCGCAACGCAGCCAGCGCCTGCGCGATCTGGCCCGCGTCTTGCCACGTCCCGAAGCGCTGGCCCAACCTGCCCGCCAACGGCTTGATCTCTGGGGGGAACGGCTGGCGCCATCTCTGCGCCAGATGGTGCAGACAAAACATCTGGCACTGGAAAGGACCGCAGCACCACTTCAGGCGCGCAGCCTGCGCCAAAACCTGAATCACAACCAGGAGCGGTGCGCCGCAGCAACGGCCCGTCTTGGCACGGGCCTGGGTCGCAGCGTCACTGCCCGCAGGCGCGAACTGTCGCAATTCAGTGACCGCCTGCAATCGTCCCGACTCCTTATGGATATCGTGCGAAAAAGGGATAATCTCAGCCGCGTATCGCAACGTTTACAGGATGTCATGCAGATTTTTCTCATGCGGGATCGCGACCGGTTATCGGCTCTGGTTCGCATGCATCACACATTGGGATACAAAGAAACCCTGCAACGCGGCTATGCGGTTGTTCGCGGTGACGGGGCCGTCGTCACCCACAAATCCGACGCCCGGAAAGCCGCTGTGCTTGAAATCGAGTTTGCAGACGGAAAACTGTCACTTGACCGGCGCACCGGCACCGGAAAGAAGCAGGCGGCGGGCAAGGCGCCGGACCAGGGAACTCTTTTCTAGGGCACAGACCTATACGCCCACCTCTGGCCCCAGACAAATCAGCGGTTCTGTCGTCTGGCGGGTTTCATATAGTTCAGTTTGCGCCGGGTCGTTTTCAAACCGCGCCATCACGCCGTTTCCCTGTTTGTAGAATGTCCAGCATTGCGGATCATTTCTGCCTTCATAGGCAAAGCAGATCATATTGCCACGTTCGTACCAGACACCTTTTTGGCAATCGCCGTCCAAAAGCGACCAGACCACCCTTCGGCCCGGAAGATATTCTTCGGCTCCATACTCCACCCCGCCGACGCCATAAAACAGTGTTTTTCCAGTGACATAGGTTTCAAATTCTGCCGCAGTCATGGGGGTTTCGGTATTTACGGCACCGGCCAGACCCGCAGACAACAGCAACGCGAAAAGGCCGATAAAAGGGAATCCAAGGGTTCTTTTCATAATGCGACTTTGCCAGATTGGCCGCCACGGCGCCAGCCGACAATCACACACCGGAAGAAAATTGCGCAAATTGCCAAATTCACCCGGAAAACCTGCTATTGCCGTGGTTTTTCCCGCCAATGCCGCGCACGAACATCCATCATGCGCCGCCAAGAGCGCGGAAAAAGCGCGACAGCAGCCGTTGCCGGCAAACCGTACGGTAACATGGGCGCAGCCTCCCGGGACGGAAGCTCAAGCAACGGATAGCGCCGGGCTGGATGGGCGTGGTGGTCAGAGTGACGCGGGGCGCTCAACATCAGATAGTCAGAAAACCAATGCGGCGCGTTCCAGGAGTGATGCGGCGCAACCGGTTCCAGTTTTCCATCTGCCAGAACATGGCGCACCAACCCGTAATGCTGCACATAATCCGAAAGCAGTAATTGCATCTGCGCATAGAACGCCAGAAGGACCAGGCTCAGTACACCGGCCCACCCGGCGATGAGCCAACTGAAAAACAATGTCAGAAACGCGCCGCCGATATAAGAAAAATAGGGATGGTGAAGGAAACTGCTGTTTCCGGCGCGCGACCGCAACGCGCCCTCGGCCCTTAGCCCTTCAATAAACGACCCCCTCCAGGCCCGTGGCGCAAAACTGTAAAAGGATTCGCCCAAACTCGCTGTATTCGGATCATGTTTGGTGCCAACAAATCGGTGATGAACATGCCGATGTGCCGAGGTATGGTGGCCGAACAACAAGGTGATGAATACCCATTTTCCAAGATTGAACAAACGCTTGTCTGTCCGGTGAATCAGTTCATGCGCATTCGGGTTGCTGATCTGACCGAAGAAAAGGCCAAACGCGAAAAATCCGACGATACGTTCCGCGAAAGTCCATCCAAAATGTCCTGAAAGGGCCAGGATGGCCAGTATCAGCAATCCGAAATGCGTCAGAGCCAGCAGAACCGACAGCACATCCGCCGCCGGGAACTCGCTGCCCGGCTTTGCCCGGCCGGTCACGGCAATCATTTCGTCCAGCGCAAACGTGACGGCTGACAGGTAAAGGAACGCCATCCATACCCACAGCCCGCCGAAAAAAACCGCCAGCAGCAAAAACGGAACCGGCAAAAGCGTAATCAGGGAAAAAATCCAGCCTCTCGGGGACATCTCAGACCTTTTTGTGCACAAATAGGACCATAATCTATAAGTAATTCCCCTTGCACCATGTTATTTGCAGAAAAGCATCGAATTTCTTTGCGTTTGCGTCGCTGAAAATGTCGCTTTCTGCTGATCCGAACGCAGGAAAGGCTCATAAACAAAGAACAGATATGACTGCGGGTGGTTAATATGGCTGAAAACAAGGGCAACGGTATCTGGAAATCCGGTCGGGGCAAGGGGCGACCAACACCCAAGGGACGGCAATTGGATGATCAGGCATGGCATGAGGTGCGCGAACTGTTGGGGGACCGCCCGCGTCGCCGTGACCTTCTGATTGAACACCTGCATCTGATCCAGGATCGGTTCGGTCATCTTTCCGCGGCCCACCTGCGCGCCCTGGCCGAAGAAATGCGTCTGAGCATGGCCGAAGTTTATGAAGTCGCAACATTCTATGCCCATTTTGATGTCGTGAAAGAGGGTGAAACCCCGCCACCGAAATACACCGTTCGCGTTTGCGACAGCCTGAGCTGCGAACTGGCCGGTGCGGAAGAGTTGCTTGCAGCACTGAAACAGGGGCTTGATCCGGAAAACCTGCGTGTTTTGCGGGCGCCCTGCATGGGGCGCTGTGATACCGCCCCGGTGCTGGAACTGGGCCACAGGCACATCGACCATGCGACTTTGGCAAAGACCCGAGCGGCAATAAGCGCCGGTGACACACAGCCCCGTGTTCCGGATTACGAAGGTTTGGCCGACTACCGCACCGCTGGCGGATATGACAAACTGATTGAACTGCGCGGCAGTGGGGACGTGGATTCAGTTCAGGAGGCCATTTTGCAGAGTGGCCTGCGCGGTTTTGGTGGTGCCGGCTTTCCCGCCGGAAAGAAATGGGGGTTCGTGCGGACGGAACCGGCGCCGCGCTATCTGGTGGTCAATGCCGATGAGGGCGAGCCCGGAACCTTCAAGGATCGCTTTTACCTTGAGCGACAACCGCATGTTTTCATGGAAGGAATGCTGATTTCTGCCTGGGCGGTTGATGCCGCGCGCATCTATATTTATCTGCGCGATGAATACCCGGCGATACAGGTCATCTTGCAGCGCGAGATTGCCGCGCTGGAAGGCGATGGCCTTGTCCCCAGAGGTTATATTGAACTGCGGCGCGGCGCAGGCGCTTATATCTGCGGCGAAGAAAGTGCCCTGATCGAAAGCCTGGAAGGCAAACGCGGCCTGCCGCGCCATCGCCCACCCTATGTTGCACAGGTTGGTTTGTTTGGTCGCCCCACACTGGTACATAACGTGGAAACCCTGCATTGGGTTGCAAGGGTGGTTCGCGAAGGGCCGGAAATTCTGAACTCGGTGGAAAAGAATGGCCGCAAAGGGCTGCGCAGCTATTCGGTCTCTGGGCGGGTCGCGAAACCCGGCGTATATCTCTTGCCCGCGGGATCAACCATCACTGATGTTATTGAAGCCGCCGGCGGCATGGCAAAAGGACACAGTTTCAAGGCCTATCAGCCTGGTGGGCCAAGCTCGGGACTGCTGCCGGCAAACATGGATGACATCCCGCTGGATTTTGATACACTGCAACCACACGGAACCTTTATCGGCTCGGCTGCGGTTGTCGTGCTTTCAGACCACGACAGCGCCCGCGCTGCCGCGCTCAACATGCTGCGGTTCTTTGAGGACGAAAGTTGCGGCCAGTGTACCCCCTGCCGGGCCGGATGTGAAAAAGCCGTGAAACTGATGCAGGCCGGCCATTGGGACCAGCCGCTGCTGGAAGAGTTGTGCAAGGCGATGGCGGATGCCAGCATCTGCGGACTTGGCCAGGCAGCCCCCAATGCCATTCGCCTGACCATGCAGCATTTTCCGGATGAAATCTGATCGATGCCGCTGACTGTCTGGGCGGCACTGGTCCTTGCCATCAGTTATCTTGCAGTTTGTCACCGCCCCGAGGGGTGGATACGCAGCATATGGAAAACCCTGCCGGTTGCCCTTTTGGCATTGGCGGTCTGGCAAAATGCTGGACCAAACCTTCTTGGGCTTGCCCTGGCCTTGTCGGCTGTCGGGGATTTGGCCCTGTCGCGCCGCGGCACCCATGCCTTTCTGGCCGGAATGGCCGCCTTTGCACTGGCACATCTGGTGTATATCGTGCTGTTTTTCCGCCTGATGCAGCCTGGCGCCCACCCGCCGGATGTGCTGCATGCGCTTTTGAGCGGGCTGATGCTGGGATTGGCGCTGTCCTGCAAGCGCTGGCTCGTTCCGTATGTGGGGGCTCTGAAACTGCCGGTGATTGCCTATATTGTGATCCTGACATCAATGGGCATGCTGGCACTCTGGTTACCCGCGCAATTCTGGCCCGTTCAACTGGGGGCTGCCTTGTTCATCCTGTCGGATTTCATGCTGGCAATGGCCACTTTCCGGCTGGCTGACCGTGCCCCGATGCATGGATTTATCTCTGTGGCCGTATGGGCCAGCTACTTTTTGGCGCAATGTTTTCTGGCCTGGGGGTTATTTCTGGCCCTCTGACCTTCCCTCCGGACGGAAAGCAGATTAACTGAATACAAACACCTATCGCGAGAACCTCATGTCATTTTTCAAGAAACTCAAGAACCGGCTGTTCAAATCGTCAAAGAAGATCGAGGAAGGTCTGGAAGCGATCGTCGAAGATGGCGGTGTAGAAGAGTTGTTGCCGGAAGAAACCGGCCTCGAAAAAATCGTCGATGAGAAGGAACTGATCGAGGTTCCGCTGCCGACCGGCGCACCAATGCTAGAAGTGGTGGAAGAACCGGCCCCGGAAACGACACCGGCCCCGATTGAACCGCCGGTATCGGGGGCCGAGGACGAGGACGAGACCAAAGGCAAGGATGAAGCAAAGCCGGAAGAGGTGGCTGAATCCGCAGCAGAGACAGCAGAGAAACCAGAGCCTGAACCTGAACCTGAACCTAAACCGGCACCAGAGCCTGAGCCGGCACCAGAACCGGCGCCGGTTCCGCCGGCAGAGGTCGAGCCACCGCATCCCAAATCTGAACCAGAGCCTTTGCCGGAAGCAGAACCAGAAGGAAAAGCCCTGCCAGAACCTGCATCCCGGCCGGCTGCAACCCCTGATGAAACAGCTACCGCAGAGCCTGAGCCGGAAGCCAGAAAACCGGGGCTTATCGGCCGCCTGTTAGGCCGCAAGGAAGCCAAAGTTGCCCGACGCCGGCTTCTTGACGACGACATGCTCGAGAGTCTGGAAGAACTGCTGATCAGTGCGGATATGGGGGTCGACACGGCTTTGCGCGTGACGGCCAACATGGCAGAAGGCCGGTTTGGCAAAAAGCTGTCGGTTGATGAAATAAAGCGTCTGCTGGCGGCCGAAATCACCCGCGTCATGGAACCAGTGGCGAAACCGTTGCCGCTCTATTCGAAAAAGCCGCAAGTGGTGCTGGTTGTCGGGGTCAACGGCTCTGGCAAGACAACCACGATCGGCAAGCTGGCCAGCCAGTTCAAATCCGCCGGCAAGAAAGTTGTGATTGCAGCCGGCGATACATTCCGTGCCGCGGCAGTGGAACAGTTGCAGGTCTGGGGGGAACGCGCCGGGGTGCCGGTACTGACCGCCCCCGAGGGCTCGGACCCGGCCAGCCTGGCATTTGACGCCATGACCAAGGCGCAGGAAGACGGCGCGGATCTGTTGATGATCGACACTGCCGGCCGCCTACAGAACCGCACGGACCTGATGGAAGAACTGGCCAAGATCGTGCGGGTCATCCGCAAAAAAGACCCGGACGCGCCACATAACACCTTGCTGGTCCTGGATGCGACAACCGGCCAGAATGCGCTGTCGCAGGTCGAGGTTTTTCAGAAAATCTCCGATGTTTCCGGTCTTGTCATGACAAAACTGGACGGCACGGCGCGCGGCGGTGTTCTGGTTGCACTGGCCGACAAATTCGGGCTGCCGATCCATGCCATTGGCGTCGGCGAACAGATTGACGACCTTGCCCCATTTGACCCGGAAGAGTTCGCAGCAGCCTTGACTGGGGCCGAATAATAGCCAAAAATGGCGCGGGGGCGTTTTGGGAAGGTATTCCTATGTTGTTCACGTCGTTTCGCCGGGTTTTGCCGGCGCTGACCGCCGCACTCGTCCTTCAGGCCGGCGGTGCATATGCCCAGCGCCTGATCACCATGGACAACGAAAGCTGCTCAAGCGGGCTTCAGGCTCTCTCGCCGATCATCAATGGTGAAATCAAGCTATCCTCTCCCCCAAGAAGTTTTGCCGGAAAATGCGAGGCCTCCGATGTCATTCTGAACCTGAAACCCGACATCGTTCTTCGGCTGGACAAGGTTGCATGGGGCAAGGGACAGTTGGAGTCGGTGGCACGCGGTCTGTTGCCGGAAAGGCTGAAGCTGAAGATCACCGGCGCCCATGTGGTTTCGGCCCCCAAACCCGGTTCTCCGCTGTCGGTTCTGGCTCAGGAAGGTTTGTTGGAGCGTGGGATGAACGCATCCCTGACCTTCTCCTACACGCCGAAACAGGGAAAGCTGAATCTTCAGCAGGCCATGCTGCGGTTCAGCGATGAAAACCTCATCGTGCTTTCTGCAAAGCTGAATGGGGTGGCGCCCGCACTGCCCTCCAACCCGCAGATCGGAATTCTCCCCATTTTGATTGAGGATTTGACCCTGACGGTTGAAACCGGCAGGCGCATCCGAAATCCGGCCTACAGTCTGGCGGCTTTTCAGGTGCATGAAGTCAACCCGAGCATGAAGGATGCCGAACTGAAAGCCACGGCAGACGCCTATATTGTCAAAGAGATTTCGGCGGTTCTCGACCAGAATGCCCTGCTGGATCTGCGCCGGTTCATCTCGGATGCGCCTGACCCGCAAGCGCCGATAACCGTGCGCCTGACATCCAGAGACGGGTTCGCCCTGATACGCCTGATCGGATTGCAAGCCGGCAGTGCACTGGACAAGGTTTTTGAGGGGGCCGATTTATCCTTCAGATACGGGCGGTGAAAACAGGCCAGCTTCTATGTCTCGGGGGGCGGGTCATTTCTTGTCACTGCGTTTTTCTGCTCGATGCCCATGGCCACGGCTATCTTGCGAACAATCATCAAGACCACCAGCGCCAGACCCGCCGACATGAGCGCCAGCACCAGCCGGCCGGTTCCGCAGGTCAGCCCGATGGCACCCGCCAGCCACATGCTGGCACCGGTTGTCAGGCCATGAACACCTGAACGCGCGTTCAGCACTGACCCGGCCGCCAGGAAACCCACGCCAGAAGTCACGGCCGCAACCAGCCGCAGCGGGTCAACCCGCAAGGCGCTGTTGGCGCCGTCACGCCCCTCGGCAATCAGTTCAAAGGCTATCAGGGTAAACAGACAAGCCGCCAGAGAAATCAGCATGTGAAGACGCAGAGGCGCCTGCCGATCATGCATCTTGCGCTCCAGCCCCAAAGCCCCGCCCAGCAACACCGCCAACACCATGCGCAAAAGGGCAACCGACGGGCTGAACGCCAGAAACGAGCGGGTGAATTCATCACTCAGGCCGGAAAACAGCTCCATTACGTCGGTCTTTCCTTCACTTTGGGTTTCCCCAACGTGTTGCCACGGCTATGCATCTATTGCAAATGGGGCTTGGCAGAAACATCAGATGACACATTGGCTGATTTCGCTGGAAGGAACCGTGCAGGGCCATCAACTGGCCGTGCTGCTGGCACTTATGTCGGCATTCCTGCACGCGCTTTTCGGTGCTTTGCAAAAGGGGCGGCATGACCCATGGCTGTCACGCGGCGCAATTGATTTTTCCTACGGGATGATCGCGGCGCCGGTTGCGCTGTTTCTGGTGCCCTGGCCCGAACCCTATATGTGGCCGATTTTCGCCCTCACCTTTGTGATCCATTCGGGCTACAAGATCCTTCAGGCCATGTGTTACACGCGCGGTGCCTTTACCGTGGTCTATCCCGTTGTGCGTGGCACAGCCCCTCTGTTTGCCGTACTGGCGGCCGGCGTGTTGTTTGGCGAACATTTCTCGGCCGTGCAGTGGCTGGGCGTACTCACCCTGCTGAGCGGCATTTTTGGCCTGGCCGCATATAACCTGCACCACCAGCAGGTGGACAAAACCCGGTTGAAGGCCGCTTTGGCCCTGGCGGTTCTGGCCGGTGGTTTTGTTGCGGCCTATACCACATTTGATGCCTATGGCGTTCGCGCCACCGCTGATCCATTTACTTTTCTGGCCTGGTTGTTCATGTTTGACGGGTTGTTTTTCATGCCACCCATCGCCTATCTGCGCTGGCGCAGCATGGGCGTGCGCCCTCCCGCAGGGCCGCTCATGCTGCGCGGGGTGGCCGGTGCCATCGTCGCACTCGCCGGGTTCAGCGGGATCATCCTGGCCACACGCCTTGACAGGGTCGGAGAAGCCGCGGTTTTACGCGAAACAAGCGCCGTATTCGCTGCCCTGATCGGCTGGATCCTCCTGAAAGAGTCAACGGGCCTTGTGCGCTTCATACTTATGGCGTTGATTGCCGCAGGAGCTGTGATAGTAGAAACCGGTGGATAAAGAGGCGCGAATGGCACATAAAAAAATAAATCCGATTCTGAAGTTTGCGATCGAAATCGGACCTCTCATCATTTTCTTCATCTCATATTCAAAGCTGAAGGGGGAAACCTTTTCTTTCGCAGGCACACAATATGATGGCTTTATTGTTGTGACAGCACTTTTTATTCCGCTGATGCTGCTCTCAACATTTCTTCTCTGGAAACTGACGGGCAAGCTATCGCACATGCAACTGGCCACTGCAGTTCTGGTGGTGGTGTTCGGCGGGCTCAGCATCTGGTTCAATGATGAACGTTTTTTCAAAATGAAACCGACGATGATTTATCTTTTGTTCGCAGGCATACTCGGTTTTGGCCTGTGGCGCGGCGAAAGCTATCTGAAATTTGTCATGGAAGAACTGATGCCGCTTCAACAAAAGGGCTGGATGATCCTGACACGGCGGCTGATGCTCTTTTTTCTGACCCTTGCCATCGCAAACGAGATCATCTGGCGCAGCATGTCCACCGACGCCTGGGTCAAATTCAAGGTGTTCGGGCTGACCATTGCCATATTTGTTTTTTTCATAACCCAATCAAAACTGTTTCAGACATATGCCGTCGAGGAAACCGAAGATTCCGATGATTGCTGACACTTTCCGGTGAAAACCATCTGAGCATTGTTTTCCGCCTGTTCGCCGCTTCTGAAAGGGGCATCCTGTTCACCGGTTTCCTACAGGAATGTGAAGCACCGGCACAGGGTGTTGTTTCGTAATTCAACCGCTTTCGCGGTATCCTGCATAGTCAGGAAGCATGGCCAGAATGGGCCGGTCTCTGACCCAGGTTATTTCCTGAAGTGCCATTCTCAAAGGAGGTTTCTGAAATGCGGATATTTCAATTGCTGCTTATCCTGTCGACTGCCGGATTTGTCTCTGCTTGCACCACGCCCCAGTTTGGCGCTGGCCAAGTCCATTGGCGCGTTGGGGATAATATTCACAACCCCAAGAACTAGGCGGAAAACCAGAAGGCAGATCAACGCGTGTGCACAGCCACTCGTTGCGCACGGATACTTGTAAGCTGTAACCGGTTTTCGCTTGTCCACCCCCGGGTACAGACCTATTGTCACTGGCAAAATCACCTCAGAAGGATGCGCCATGACGAACTCACCCTTCGGCTTTGACACTCTGCAAATACACGCCGGTGCCCGCCCGGATCCGGCCACAGGTGCCCGGCAGACCCCGATTTACCAGACAACGGCCTATGTTTTCCGCGATGCGGATCACGCTGCCGCACTTTTCAATCTGCAAGAGGTGGGATTCTTGTACTCTCGTCTGACAAACCCCACGGTGGCCGTCCTGCAGGAACGTATTGCCACATTGGAGGGCGGACAGGGCGCAGTTTGTTGTTCGTCAGGCCACGCAGCGCAGATCATGGCACTGTTTCCGCTGATGTCACCCGGGATGAATGTTGTCGCCTCAACCCGCGCCTACGGTGGCACCATTACCCAGTTCAGCCAAACGATAAAGCGCTTTGGCTGGTCGGCAAAGTTTGTGGATTTTGACGATCTGGAGGCCATCGCGGCAGCGGTCGACGAAAACACGCGCGCCATTTTCTGCGAAACCATTGCCAACCCGGGGGGCTATATAACGGATCTCGATGCGGTGGCGCAGATTGCCGATCGCGCATCCATCCCGCTGATTGTTGATAATACCAGCGCGACACCCTATCTGTGTCGCCCATTTGAACATGGCGCCTCAATCGTCGTGCATTCCACAACCAAATACCTGACAGGCAATGGTACGGTTACCGGCGGGGCGGTCGTTGATAGCGGAACCTTTGACTGGTCGGCAACAGACAAATTTCCATCCCTCAGCCAACCCGAGCCGGCCTATCACGGGCTGAAGTTTCATGAAACGTTCGGACCTCTGGCCTTTACCCTGCACGGCATTGCTATTGGCCTGCGCGATCTCGGCATGACAATGAACCCGCAGGCGGCCCATTACACTCTGATGGGAATTGAAACGCTTAGCCTGCGGATGCAGCGCCATGTTGAAAACGCCATACGCATCGCCGAATGGCTGGAAACCGACCCCCGGATCGAGAAAGTGACCTATGCGGGTTTGCCTTCCTCGCCCTATTTCAAACGAATGGAGCGCATTTGCCCCAATGGCGCCGGGGCCTTGTTTACCGTTGCGGTCAAAGGCGGTTTTGACGCCTGTGTGCGTCTGGTCGACTCGCTGCAGATTTTCAGCCATGTGGCCAATCTGGGTGATGCACGTTCGCTGATTATCCATCCGGCATCAACCACGCACCGGCAACTTGAGCCTGACCAGTTGGAAGCGGCCGGGGCCGCGCCGAATGTTGTGCGATTGTCAATCGGGATCGAGGATGCGCAGGATCTGATCAACGATCTGGATCAGGCACTGACCCAGGCCACAAGCTGACCCGACATGGTATTTGCCATGCGTTTTCCCCACGAGCCGGGAGGCCAGCAGCCCGGCTCCAGGGTCAGGACCCGTTAACCCTGCATCACTGGCGGGAGTGCCGCAAAATATCAATGGCTTGGGGTGCGCCGGAAATAGTGGTTCTATTTGCAAGCGCCCCGAGCCATTGGGATGAAGCGACAACCCCGTCTTTTCGGATTTGGCGGATTTTCCCCGTGAGAACAGCTTAACTCGCTGATAATCAACCAGATTTGGGCACTCCTTAAGCTGCCCTCACAGACAAAATCTGCCAAACCAGTGGTGCAGGGTTAACGGGTCCTGACCCTGGGTCACTGCTCGTTGGCTGAAAGGGCGAAAACCATAGTAACCGAAGCCCGAACCGAAACTTCGCCTTCTGCCAGTGGCACAGACATCCCGTCCATCGCCGCAGCACTGCGCATCATTTCCGGGCGCGGCATCGCACCCCCGCCATTTTCAGAGATCGTGAGAACGCGGCCCAAACGCACACCGGCCGCCTGCGCATACAACTCGGCTTTGCGCATGGCATCCTTGACCGCAGCCTGCCGCGCCGCGTCCGCCAGTGGCTGAATTTTCTGAACACCAAACTGCAAACCGTTGAACCTGTTGGCCCCTGCCCCAACCACGCGATCAAGTATTTCCCCCAGACGGTCGAGATCCCGCACCCGTACAGTCACCATATTGCTGGCCTGGAATCCTTTTATGCGCTCCTCGCCCGAAATGGAGGACCGATTGTCCCAAACTGGCGACAGGGACAATCCCGATGTCTGCATGTCGCGTGCTGCCACGCCGCCTGATCTGATCTCTTCGAGAACGTTTGCCACAGCCGCATTGTTCTGTCGCATCACCTCGGCGGCTGTTTTACCCTGACTGAGCACGCCCAGGCTGATTGTCGCCATATCTGGTGCGGTTTCACTCTTGCCCTCTCCAACCACAGTGACCTGGGCAACCGTCGCCTCTGCCAGAACCGGGGTCGCCAGGAAAACAGTCAGAATAATCGCTAATATACGCATTTTCGCCTCCTTCTTTTTTTTACGCTTCTCTTTTTTGACGCAGCCTGCAAGGAAATCCTTGGAAGGTGTTCAATCTGTAAGCGGTTTCCTGCTATAGTGGAAACAGAAGCAACGGGGCGACTCCCGGCGCAAGAGCTTTTTGTGCTAGATCAACCGGATGAAGCCAAATTTTGCCCTAAATCTTCTCCCGGACGGGATCGTTCTTTTGCATCGTGCAAAGGAAGGCTGGCACAATATTGGCGAAGTCTCGCTCGAAGATGCGGACTGGCCTGAAAAACTGGGATTTCTTCGCAAAACAGCCAGTGCACTGGAAAAAAACGGCGTCTGCACGAAACTGATCATCCCGAACTCACAAATTCTGTATACCAGCGTCACCGCCCCCGGCCCTTCCGATGCCGAGCGCAAATTGCAAATCAGTGAGGCTCTGGATGGATTGACCCCGTATGCAGTCGAAGAACTGGTGTTTGACTGGAATGCGCTCGATACCAAGGAAGACGGCCAGGTCCATGTTGCGGCGGTTGCCCGGGAAACACTGGAGGAAGCAGAAGAATTTGCCCGGGAACATGGGTTCAACCCTGTCAGCTTTGTCGCCATTCCACCGAAAGACAGTTTCGGCAGCGAGCCGTTCTTCGGCAACAGCACAATGGCCGCAGAGCTGGTGGGGAGCGACGAAACGCTGGAGCGCGATCTCGTGCCGGTAAAGATCATTCCCGCAGCCTCCGCAGCCCTGCACGCCTTGGCGCCGCGTGATAAAGAACCGGCAAAGCTGGATACATTGCTGTTGGTCACGCAGCGTATTCGTGCTCAGAACGGGACAGAGGCGCAAACAAACCCGGCAGCCGCTGATGGTTTGGCTCCGGAAGGGCTGGCTGCAGCCCCCCGTGACAATTCGCGGCCCGATGAAGACGTCTCGGAGAAAGAACCGGCAACCGTTGATGAACCGACAGATCCGGATCAGGGCTTGGAAACAGAACCCGTGCCAGATGATCATTCGGAAAAGGCCCCGGTTCCGGCAACCGATGTTGCGAAACCTGCCGAAGATCAGACATCCGCACACAGCGGAAAGCTTGCAGACAAAAAAGAAAAGACCCTGCAAGCTACCGACAAGGAAACATCGGCAACAGACCCGGAAAAGCCGGATGAAACAGCCGCCGACTCCCTGTCGGATGATGCGGCAGAAAAGCAAGCGGAAACCGTCACCTTTGCGTCTCGCCGCAAGGACAGTATACAGCCATTACCCGGCGTGTCCCGTCTGTCGCACAACCGAACAGCCCGCGACGGAGCCGGACCATCTGCCGGCGTTCTGGCCTCTGTTGTTCCACCTCTTGGGCTCGATCGGAATGAATCCGCGCCACAAGAATCGGCCCCCCCCCATGTGTCTGCAGCGCCTGTCACGCAACCATCCGCGCCATTGCAACCCCCTGCCCGTCAATCCGGGCAGCCTGCCTCACCATTTGTGCGGGCTTCCGCCCCGCAAGTTCGGAACAGACAAAAGCTTGGCCTGATACTGACCTTGCTTCTGGCTATTGTCATGGTCGCCGCCGCGCTCTGGGTTACTCTGTTTTCCGGGGCCGATCAAAATGCCGCCAGTCAGCAGAGTGATATGAATCTGAGCCAGCCGGGCACTCCGGCAATCCCGGATTCTCAAGGGCATGGAGAAACAACCGCGACAGCAACGCCACCTGCAGCGACAACAGGCTCTTTGCAAGAAGCGGCACAAAATTCCGGGGATTCAATACAGGAAACGGCATCGCCCTCCGCCCCGGTCGCGGGCGGCGAGCAAACGGCCCTTGCCACAGCCGGACCTGTGGATTCACCTGCTGTGACACCGGCACCGGATATGCAAACAGAACTCGAAACCGAGCCGGAGCCAACCCCGCCGCAACCCCTGACCCAACAGGAAGCCGAACGACAGTACGCCGCAACCGGCATTTGGCAAAAGGCGCCTGATTCCCTGCCGCCGCCAGCCAGTGAAACCATCGATTCAACATATATTCCATCTATTGATCCGGACCTTCCAACACTGGATGCGGTGGCACTGCCAACTTTTCCGGACGTTCCGGCCGACAAACCATTACCCAGGCAGAGTAGCCCCGCACCGCCTGAATCGAGATTCACACTGGATCAGCGCGGCTTGGTCATCCCGTCACCGGAAGGCACCATAAATCCGGATGGAGTGCCGGTGATTGCCGGCGCGCCTCCCCGCAAACCACCGGCGCGCGGAAACCGCGTGCCACAGGTGGCCGAACGGTCGCCCGACACACGCCTTGCCGGAATACGCCCCAAACCACGTCCGCAAGATCTGATTCAAACCAGCGAAAAGGCCAATCTTGGCGGTCGCACCCGATCAGAGCTTGCCTCCTTGCGCCCGCGCCCGCGCCCTGATTCAGCCCAGACATCACCTGCGGTTAACGAATCCCCAACCGCACAGGCCGTGGCCAGTTCACGCATTCCCAAACACCGGCCGCGTAATTTTGCCAAACTTGTCGCAATCTCGCGCGCCTCCATGCCAAGCGAAAGCGAAACGGTTACCGCGGCTGTTTCCCGACGCCAGACAGTGGCCCCGAGGATCCCCACCCGCGCCTCTGTCGCCAAACGCGCAACCGTTGCCAATGCGATCAACCTGCACAAGGTCAACCTGATCGGGGTTTACGGGTCCCCCAGCAAGCGGCGCGCGTTGGTCCGCCTGCCAAGTGGCCGATATGTAAAGGTTAAAGTCGGGGACCGGGTGGATGGCGGCAAAGTCGCTGCCATCGGAGAAAACACACTTCGGTATATCAAGGGTGGACGCAATATAACCTTGAAAATGCCAAAGACCTGAAACCCTATTTTACCACCAATTCTCCGCTTTCGATCTGCTCACGCTCAATCGATTCGAACAGGGCCTTGAAATTTCCCTCACCAAACCCGTCATCACCTTTGCGTTGGATGAACTCGAAAAAGATCGGTCCGATCATTGTTTTCGAGAAAATCTGCAAGAGTATGCGCGTTTCTCCCCCGTCCACCACACCTTCGCCATCAATCAGGATACCGTGCTCCATCATGCGCTCCAACGGCTCTTGATGCCCCTGAACCCGCGCGCGGCTCATCTCGTAATAGGTTTTGGGCGGTCCGGGCATGAACTTCAGGCCGCGATCCGCCAAAGCATCAGTTGAGGTATAAATGTCATCCGTGCCTACGGCTATGTGCTGAATGCCCTCGCCCTTGTATTTCTTCAGATAGGCCACGATCTGCCCCGTCTCGCCGCGATCTTCGTTGATCGGGATACGAATACGGCCACAAGGCGAGGTAAGCGCGCGGCTGAAAAGGCCGGTAAACTTGCCTTCGATATCGAAAAAGCGGATTTCCCTGAAGTTGAAGACCCTGTGATAAAAGCGGAACCAGACATCCATATTGCCCCTGTGTACATTATGGGTCAGGTGATCGAGGTAATAGAACCCCAATCCGGCGGGATGCGCATCTGCGGTCCAGTCAAACTCTGCATTATAGGGGCTTTGGTCGCGATAGCCGTCAATGAAATAGATAAGCGATCCGCCAATACCGACAATTGCCGGGACATCCATTGTCTTGTCATGCCCCTCATAGGGTTTGGCCCCCTGTTTGAGGGCATGGTCATATGCGTGCTGAGCGTCAACCACACGCCAGCCCATTGATGGGGCACTTGGGCCGTGTTCAGAGGCAAACCGGGCCGCATGTGAATCCGGGTCGGCATTCAGCAAATAGCTGACATCCCCCTGCTGCCACAGTTCAACCGGTTTATTCTTGTGGGTTGCCGTGTGGCTGTAGCCCATCTTCTGAAACAACTCGCGAAGGGTTTGCGGGTCATCAGGGTGCGCAAACTCGACGAATTCGAACCCGTCTGTCCCGGCGGGATTTTCCGGGCTGATTTCTGCCGGTGGGGCAAGATGTGGGAATGGTCCCATTTTGCGGTCTCCTCTCTCTGCTTTGTGTCGCAACAAATCATACCGCAAGATAGACCAAAAAAATGCGCGTTTTTTGCTATATTCTCCAGTATATATGCGGTATTCAGCTATATAATATAAAATTTAAGCGGGTTTTACGCATGACCCTTGATGCAACAGATCGCCAGCTTCTGTCCTTGCTACAGAGAAATGCACAGATCACCGCACAGGAATTGGGCGAGGTTCTGCATCTTTCAGCCAGTCAGGCTGGCCGCCGCCGGCAGCAATTGGAAGCCGCCGGGTATATCAACAGCATTCGCGCGGTGGTGGCTGCTGACCGACTTGGGTTAAACGTACAGGCGTTCATCCAGATACAGATGACGGCACATGCGCCAGAGGCAGCGCAGGGCTTTGCCAGCCTGGTACACGATCTCGACCAGGTCACTGATGTATGGATTCTGACAGGCGAAGCTGATTATCTGCTGCGGGTTTACTGTACGGATCTTGCGGCCCTTAACCGGCTGATTCAGGATATTCTGCTACCGCATCCGGCCGTGGCACGCGTACAAAGCCAGATCGTCATGGATCAGTTGAAACGGAATGCGCCCCTTCCCACCTGAGCACTTTTATCCATCAGGCATGACATATTTCATCACCGATAGCCCTTAG
>JALSRG010000014.1 GCA_026984915.1 Marinosulfonomonas sp.
CTGAAAAACTTCACCACCGCCTCGTCCAGCCGCAGGGTGATCTTTTGCTTGGCGGGGGTGCAGCGGAAAACCTCTTCCAGCGATTGCCAGTCCTCGGGCACATGCAGCGACATGTATTCGCGGCCATAGATCGTCAGATGCAGCTGCAACAGCGCCTCTTTGGCCGATTTCAGATGCGCCAGTTGCGCCTTGGTCGGTTTGCGTTTGTCCGGATGGCGGATCGGGTGGGGTTCGGGGACAGTCATTTGCGCTCCTGAATTTGCGTTTTCGCCACCCTGACACGGCGGGTTTAACAGTCCGAAAATCCATCGCACGTTGCCATACGCAAACCCGACGCGGATCATACGCTTGTCAGACGGCCCATTTCCAACCTCACCCGATCGTCACCTGACAAACGCGCCGTCTGACGCTATCATGGGGAAAACCGTCAGGACCACACATGCGCGCCCTATGCACCCTTCTGATCTTTCTGCTTGCCAGTCCGGCCCTTGCCCAGAACCGTCTGGCACAGGAACCTTCGCTGTTTTTGCAACAGCATGCGGATAACCCGATCAACTGGTATCCCTGGGGCCCCGAAGCCCTGCAAAAGGCCCGGGATGAGGGCAAGCTGATCTACGTTTCCATCGGCTATTCCTCCTGCCACTGGTGCCATGTGATGGAAGAGGAAAACTTCACCAACAACGAGGTTGCCGCCATCATGAACGACAATTTCGTCGCGATCATGATCGACCGTGAACAGCGGCCGGATCTGGACGAGCAGTTCATCCTCGTCACCTCGATGCTGACCGGCAGTTCCGGCTGGCCGAACGGCGTATTCCTGACCCCCGAGGGCGATCCGTTTTTTGGCTCAGGCTATATGCCGCGCCCTGATTTCATCAAGCTTCTGACCACCGTCGTGCAGGTCTGGAACGAAGACCCGCCGGCCATGCGCGCCGAGGCCTTTACCATTTCCCAAAACCTGCGGGCCTATCTCGATCAGGCGGCCGAGGCGGGCGAGATAACCCAGGACGATATCCTCGACATCACCCGTAACATGCTGACGGATTTCGATGAATTCAATGGCGGCTTTGGCACAGCACCCAAGTTTCCGCAGGAACAGGTTTTGCTCCTGATGCTGGATCAGGCCGAACGCAGCGGTGATACCGATCTGCTGGAGGCCGCCGTCACCATGCTGCACGGCATGGTCCGCGGCGGCATCAACGACCATGTTGGCGGCGGGTTCCACCGCTACAGCGTTGACCCGGAATGGCATGTGCCGCATTTTGAAAAGATGCTGTATAATCAGGCGCTTATTTCACGCGCCTTGCTGCGGGCCTACACACTGACCGGCGATGAAACCTTTGCCCGAACCGCCGCACGCACGCTCGATTTCGTGCTGCGTGACCTGCAGGCGCCCACCGGCGGATTCTACGCCGCGCTTGACGCCGATTCCCTTGATCCGAACGACCGGCTTGAGGAAGGTGCATTTTACAGCTGGACACCGGCGCAGATCCGCGCCGCGCTGCCCGCCGAAACCGCAGACAGCTTCATGGCAGCCTTCGATGTGACAGACCGCGGCCCGTTGAACGGGGCCAGCGTGTTGCATTTGCAGACATCCCCGCAAGAGGCCGCCGATGAAATGGGGCTTACCGTCGCCCAACTCGACACCCTTCTTGCCACGCTGCGCCAGGCACGCGAAAACCGCCCCCAACCCATTCGTGATGACAAAATCGTTCTGGCCTGGAATGGTGAAATGATCGCAACCCTGGCCGAGGCCGGCCGGGTTCTGCACCGCGCCGATTACAGCCGTGCCGCAGTGCGTGCAACGCAGTTCATCCAGCAGAACATGTGGCCGGCCAAAGGCCTGCAGCGGGTTTCATTCAACGGGCAGATCGGCCCGGATGCACAACTGGCCGATTATGCAGCCTTTGGCCGGGCCTTGCTGACGCTTTATGATTTCGACGGCGCGCTCGATGCGAAAAACGCCAAATCCTGGCTTGCCGAGGCCAACCGGCTGGCGCAGGAAATGCAGGCGCGCTTTTCGGATGCCGGCCTGCCGATGCGCATGCGCGAAACCCCGGCCGCGCTTGGCCCGTTCCGGCCGCTTGATGACAACGAAATCGCATCGGGAAATGCTCTGGCCCTGATGTTTGTCAACGGTCTTGACCGGCGAACAGGCCAGAACCCGCCGCGCGCCCTGCCGCTGGCTGCTGCCCTGGCCGGCCCGGCTTTGGTCCAGCCGATGCAGCGTGCCGGGCTCTTGCTGGCCCTTGCTGCGGAACAGGGCGGCACAACCGGCCCGGTACGTTACGCACCCGGCGGTTCCGTGCGCCTCTCGCTTTTGCGCAATGACGCTCTGAAACTCGACCTGAAACCGGGCTGGCACATCAATGCGCATGTGCCGCTGGACGAAAACCTGATTGCAACAGACATCACCGTCAACGGCACTCCGCTGCCGGCCAGCACCTACCCCGAACCGGTTGTCCGCAAACTGGGGTTCAGTCCCGATCCGCTGGCGCTTTACGAAACCAGTACCACCCTGCCATTGCCAACCCGCGCTTCTGCAGGCGAAACAAAAACAGAAATCACCCTGCAGGCCTGCAACGATCAAATCTGCCTCGCACCCGACGATATCCTGTTTCGTCGCTGGTGACCCGAACCCTGTTCACACCGCCGGCCACGACACAGCCGCCCGGCTCCCCCCAAAACAGCCCGATCTCAATACAAATCCCGCCCTTCCAAATGGGCCAAATATCCTCGCCGAAGGCATGAAAAAGCCACGAGGGCAAACAGCACACTTCCTCAGCCGTCAAAATGCGTGAAAGCAGGCTCCTGGGGGCTGGGTCTGCTAATTCTGCGCCTAGCTGACCGACACGCCAAAGAGCTTGCCAACAGCCGCCGTGGCCGCCATGGCAAATCCGCCCCAGAAAACAACGCGCAGCACTGCCGGTATCAGCGGGGCGCCACCGGTTCGGGCGGAAACGGCCCCCAATGCGCCAAGCGCCACCAGCGAGGCAGCGGTTGTCAGCATGGTTATGGCGCCATCAGGAGCAATGACAACCGACATCACAGGAAGCACCGCACCCGCGGTAAATGACGCCGCAGAGGAAACCGCCGCCTGTACCGGGCGTGCCTGAACCACTTCGGAAATGCCTATTTCGTCACGCGCGTGCGCCGCCAGGGCATCATGCTGCATCAGCTCTTTTGCCACTTTGAAGGCAAGCTCGGGGTGCAGCCCCCGCTCCACATAGATTTGGGCCAGTTCCTTCAGTTCCTGCTCGGGATGCACCTCCAGTTCATATTTTTCCCGCGCCAGATCCGCCTTTTCCGTATCCGCCTGCGAACTGACCGAAACATATTCCCCGGCGGCCATCGACAACGCCCCCGCCGCAAGCCCGGCAACCCCGGCCAACAGTATTTCCGCTCGGGAAGACCCGGCACTTGCCACCCCCGCGATCAGGCTGGCGGTCGAAACAATACCGTCATTTGCCCCCAGAACCGCTGCGCGAAGCCAGCCGATCCGGGTGACGAAATGGTGTTCTTTATGATAGGCCTCGTCAGGCACAAACGGTGGCTCTTGCATGGAACACCTTCCTGTTGTTTTCGTTGATGCTGTGCGGGTTTTCCTCAGTAGCCGAGCCTTGCGGCGGTCTGACGCACCACCTTGATCCTTTCGGCGTTCGGCGGATGCGTGCCCAGAAACTGGTCTCCCGGATCCGGGATACGGCTGAAATAGGCGGCGCCGCGCACCGGGTTATAGCCGGCATGGGCCGCAATGATCGTGCCCAGTTGGTCTGCTTCCAGTTCAAAATTCTTCGAATAGGTCCGCGCACCGACTGTTGCGCCAATTCTTTCCGCCGTCTGAATGCCCGAGGCATCCACGCCAATGACCGTTGCCAACAGCCCCCCCAGAACAGCGCCCGCCGTGGCTGTTTCACGCTGGCGCGGAATATGTCCCAGAATATGATGCGCCGCCTCGTGCCCCATGATAAAGGCCAGTTCATCCTGATTTCGCGCATCTGCGATAAGGGCCGAGGTAAAGGCGATTATGGGGCGGCCCTGCCTGTCCAGGGTCTGAAAGGCATTCGGCGGCTGGCCGGGCCTGTCATCGACGACAATCTGGAAATCACAGGGAACATTGCGGGTGCGCGCCAGACATTCGCGTTCGGCCAGCGGCTCCATCCGCCGGACCACCGCCAGAAAATTGCGCACGGCCGCCTTGCTGCCCAGTTGCGCCGGTGCGGGCTGGGTCCGGGGCACTGGTTCGGGCACCGGTGCCGGGGCTTGCGGCACGGTCTCGACGCATCCCGCAAGCGCCAGCATCAAGGTTAACACAATCTTTCGCACTCTGGCCTCCGCCTTCCAATAAACTCCGTTCGCATGACCCTAACAGATTCAGAAACCCTGATGAACCGGCTTTTGCCCGAGTGTATTTGCGCAGCCACATCAGCAGACACATAAAAGGCGCATGCGGCCTCTATTGCTGCGACCCGATCCCGGCCCGTAATTTTCTCGCCGTGGCGCGCACAACCGCACGGCGGGCCCGGTTGGGGGGGTGGGTGGTCAGAAACTGGTTGCCGGGATTTTTCATCCTGACAAAGTATTCCGCCCCGTGTACCGGATCAAAACCGGCCCGCGCGGCAATGATGGTTCCCAACTCATCCGCCTTTATTTCATAGGCTTTCGAATATTTCAGGATCGCACTGATGGCCCCCTTCTGCTCGGCCGCTTCGATCTGTTTCTTGTTGCCGCCATGCGCCGCAGCCTGCATTCCGCGCAGCAAGGCGCTTTCGCGGATTTGCTCGCGGGTTGCCAAAACATGGCCCAGAATATGGTGTGCCGCCTCATGGCCCAGAATCAGCGCCAACTCATCCGCGTTGCGCGTATCTTCAAGCAACGCAATCGTAAACACGATCACCGGGCGGTCTGCACCATCCAGCGTCTGAAACGCATTGGGTGGCTCGGCAGGGTTGACATCCAGGCTGACCCTCAGCCTGCATTTGACGCCTTGGGTGCGCGCCCGGCATTGCCGTTCGGCAACCGGCACCACGCGTTTCACCACTGAATCGAACCGGGCCAGCGTTCCGTTTTTCGCCAGTTTCTCGACCTCGGCCCGGGCGGCTGCGATCTCTTTCAGATTGGCTTTCCCCGAGGGGACCGTCGCCGGTGTACACGCTGCCAGCAATGCCACGCAGACAAGAAGGGGTTTGAACAACACAAAGCATCCTTTCCACAGTTGACCGGACCATTTTTACCAAAACCCCCGGTATTGGAAACCCCGTCTGCGACATATTCGGGTTTACCGCCATGGCCGGCCACCCGGTCTTGCAATCAGTGCCTCAATCTCTCATCCTGCGGATATGTTTACCATCGAACATGAATTTGACGCGACGGTTGTGACCCTGGTCGATGACGGCGCGGCACCCTTACAGGAAGATGTCGTCATCAACGCCTTTGCCAGCGTGGTCACCATTTCGCAATACGATCCGGTCAGCGACAGCGTGCAGAAAGTCACCCTTTCAACCGCGCAGCTGCGCGATCTGCGTGCCGCCCTGGATTTGCCCGAAGGCATCTATCAGTTTGAGCAAAGCAAAGACTGAAAAGAGGGAAAACAACCCCACCCGTGCCCGTTATCCGAACAAAACCAGCAGCCAGACAATACCGGCAGTGATCGCTGCCATGCCGACGGCGGCACTCCCGGCATCCTTGGCTTTCTTGGCCAGCGGGTGGTCGTCTTCTGAAACCCGGTTCACCGCCTCCTCTATCGCGGTATTCAGCAACTCGGCCACCAGAACCATCAACCCGAACGCAATGATCAGAATCCTTTCTGTCCCGCTCATCGGCACGAGCATGGTCATCAGGGCAGACAGCACATTGGCCAGCGTCCACTGGCGCAGTGTCGCCTCGGATTTCCAGCTGGCGCGCCATCCGGCAAGCGACCACACACAGGTATTCCAGAACCGCACGGCTTGGGCCTTCAGCCATTTCATCGCTTACTCCCTGACCCGGAAAACCTTGTCGCGTGCGCTGCTCCCCCGGACCAGTTCCAGCCGGGTTTTTGCAATGCCCAGCGCGCGGGCCAGCAGTTTCTGCACGGCCGCCGTGGCCTTGCCGCCTTCGGGAACCGTGGTCACATATACCCGCAGGCAACCCTTTTCCATCTTCACCACATTGCGCGACGCTTTCGGGGTTACCCGCACGGCAATTTCGGCACCGTCCCTTGCAAGATGTGCAAACTCTCCCTTAACGGCCATTGGTCTGGTATCCCCGTCACATTCTGTCTAATCTGAACACGTTAGCGGAAACGGAGGGGTTATGGCTACGGGATTCTTTTGGGATGAAAGCTGTTTCTGGCATGCCGGGGGAGATTATGCCTTTACCTTGCCATTGGGCGGGCTTGTCCAGCCTCTGGCCGCAGGTGGTTTGCCCGAAAACCCGGAGACAAAGCGCCGTCTGGTCAACCTGCTGCGCCGGACCGGGCTGATGGCGGATCTGATAACGCAATCGGCACCACCGGCCACGCGAAAAGAACTGCTCAGGGTGCATCCGGCCAGCTATCTCGATACCTTCAAGTCGATGTCCGATGCCAATGGTGGTGAAATTGGCCTGCGCGCGCCCTTTGCGCGTGGTGGATATGAAATTGCGGCCCAATCCGCCGGACTGGCCCGAGAGGCGCTGTTTGCCGTGCTCGATGGCAAGCTGCGCAACGCCTACGCCCTGTCACGCCCGCCGGGCCATCATTGCCTGCCCGATTTCCCGAACGGCTTTTGTCTGCTGAACAACATTGCCGTCGCTGTCGAGGCCGCGCTTGCCGAAAAAAAGGCAAAGCGCATCGCGGTGGTCGATTGGGATGTTCACCACGGCAATGGCACCGAGGCCATTTTCTATGAACGCAAAGACGTGCTGACCATCAGCCTGCATCAGGAAAACAACTATCCGCCCGACAGCGGCGGCCTTGATGACATCGGTGCCGGGCCGGGGGTCGGAAAGAATCGCAATATCCCGCTGCCGCCCGGCGCCGGGCATGTGACCTATATCGAGGCGATGAAACGCCTGGTACTGCCGGCGCTGGTCCGCTTCAAACCGGATGCAATCGTTGTCGCCTGTGGCTTTGACGCGGCGGCGATTGACCCGCTGGGGCGGATGATGGCCACCGCGGAAACCTTTCGCCAGATGACCCGAATAATCATGCGCGCCGCGCATTACCTCTGTGAGGATCGCGTCGTTCTGGTGCATGAAGGCGGCTACAGCGAGGTCTACGTGCCGTTTTGTGGCCATGCGGTGATCGAGCAGCTTTCCGGCAGCCAGATCACCGCAACCGATCCGCTGGCCGCCACCCTGGCGGCCCGCCAGCCCGGCAAACGCATGCAGAAAGTCTATCATCTCATCCTCGGGGCGATGGAGAAACGCCTCGATGATCTGTCCCCGACAAGCGATACATTCGAGTTTTAACCCCGTTCTTGAACTTTCAAAGTCACGCCTTAACTCTAAACCACCGAACCGGAGGCCCCATGACCGCACCTGACGTGAATACCGCCGTACTGGAATTCCTGAAAACCAGACGCTCTGCCGCCTGGAATGCCCTGACACAGCCGGCGCCGAACCCGCAAGAGCTGCACGAACTTCTGGAAATTGCCGCCCGCGTACCCGACCATGGCATACTGGTGCCCTGGCGGTTCATCGTCTTGCAGGGCAAGGCCCTGAAACGCCTGTCTGAAATGGTGCTCGAACGCGGCACAGCCCTGAATATCCCCGACGAAAAGCGCCGGAAAGTCGCCATGATGTTTGATCATGCACCGATGATCGTTGCCGTTATCCTTACGCCAAAACCCAGCGACATCTCGCCGGAATGGGAGCAGCGCCTCACCACCGGCGCTGTCTGCATGAGCCTCTTGAACGGGGCGCAGGCCGCAGGCTGGGGCGCCAACTGGCTGACCGGCTGGATTGCCCAGGACCGCAAATTCATGGAACAGGGGCTGGGCCTGTCGGCCGACGAGAGCGTCTCGGGCTTTGTCCACCTGGGCACCTGCAAATCAGAACCCAACGACCGGGTCCGGCCCGATGTGGACGCCATTACCACCTGGGTGGATATGTGATCAAAGCGCCGTTCCTTCAGGCCTATGCGGCGCTGCGTCTGGCGGTCGGGCAGTTGAACGACCCGCGTTTTCTCGGGGTTGTTCTGCGCGCGGTGGCGCTTACGCTGCTGCTTTCCGCACCGTTCCTGCTCATTCTTCTGCCAATTGCCTGGTTGTTGCAGGTTCTGCTGCCAACACAGATTTCGCTGCCATGGATCGGCCAGATCGGCTTTCTCGGGGTGTTCACCCAAGGGCTGTTGTCAAAAACCTCGTGGGTTTTCTGGACCTATGTGATGTCGCCACTGGCTCTGACCATCGTCAGCTTTTTTCTGGATCGCATCGTTGATGCGGTCGAGGCCCGCCATTATCCGGCCCTGGCACCGCCCCGGCGCATGCCTTTGGGGGAAACGCTGCTCTATTCCCTGCGCTTTCTGGGGCTGACCATGAGCATCAGCCTCGCCGCCCTGATCGTATCGCTGTTTTCCGGCCTGCTCAGCCCTGTGGTCTTTGTTCTGGCGAATGGCTATCTGATGGCCCGCGAGTACGCCGAAACCGTGGCTCTGCGGCGTATGCCCGCCCGGCAGGCCCGTCAGGTGACAAACCGCGATCTGCCCATTCTCTGGGGAACCGGTTGCCTGTTGGCCCTGCTATTGAATATTCCGTTTTTGAACCTCGTTGTCCCGGTTCTGGGAGTTGCCGCCTTTACCCATTTGTATCATCGCGCATCGAAGGCGGGCCCATCCGCTGAAACCAGTCCAGATCCCGCACCGAGATCCCGCCGTAATTGATGATCCCGGCCAGAACGGCCCATAAAACCACGGCAATGATTGTCACCTGCTTTGCAGTTTTGCCCGGTCGGAAATCAGCAGGGGCGCCGGCGTGGGTTCCCGGCTCTATGGTTCCGTCCTCGGCCTGTGATCTGGCGCGAAACGGCAACAGGATGAACAGAACCAGAAACCAGATCACGGCAAACAGGATAATTGCACCGGTAATGGACACGGGCTAGGTCTCCTCCAACTCGATCAGGGTGCCGTTGAAATCTTTCGGATGCAGAAACAAAACAGGTTTGCCATGCGCCCCGGTTTTTGGCTCACCCGTGCCCAGAATGCGGGCGCCCTTGGCCAGCAACTGATCGCGCGCCGTCAGAATATCGTCCACCTCATAGCAAAGATGGTGGATGCCGCCGGCCGGCGATTTCTGCAGAAATCCGGCGATCGGGCTGTTGTCGCCCAACGGGGCCAGCAGCTCGATCTTGGTATTGGGCAGGTCGATGAAAACCACGCGCACCCCGTGGTCGGGTTCGTCCTGCGGCGGGCCGACTTTGGCGCCAAGCGTGTCGCGGTACAGGCGTGCCGCTGCCTGCAGATCAGGCACCGCAATGGCAACATGGTTCAGTCGGCCGATCATTCTGGTTTCCTTCTGTGCTCGGGTTCAGAGGCCTTATGAAGCCTGCGCAGGCCCCTTGCAAGGGGCACAAGACCGCACGCATTAACCGGGTATTAGCCAATCACCGGTTTACTCCGACTCAGCCGCCACACCACAAGGGGACTGTTATGAATGACCTGGAAGAGCTGATGCCACAGCCGATACCCACTGCCGCCCGGCCGTTACTGGGCCGCACCATTCTTGTTGTCGAAGACAGCCGATTTGCCTGCGAGGCCATGCGCTTGCTGTGCATGCGCTCGGGCGCCCGCCTGCGGCGCGCCGATTGTCTGGCGTCGGCCCGCCGGCATTTGCTTGTCTTTCGCCCGACCATCGTCATTGCCGATCTGGGCCTGCCCGATGGCTGTGGCGCCGACCTGTTGCACGAACTTGCCCAGGCCAGCCCGCGTATCACCGCGCTGCTGGGGATGAGCGGCGATCCATCCCGCGAATCCGAGGCGATCGCCGCCGGCGCTGACGGCTTTCTGGCCAAGCCGGTCGAAAGCCTTGCTGCCTTTCAGGAACTGATTCTGGCGCATTTGCCGCCGGATATGCAACCGGCGGGGTTGCGCCCGGTTGATAATGACCAGATCACGCCTGATCCGCTTGCCTATCACGATGACATTGCCCATGCCTGCGAGGTACTGAACAACAAGACCGACGCCTTCACGCTGGATTATGTCGCCCAGTTTACCGCCGGCGTTGCCCGCAGCGCCAATGACAGAAAACTGATGGTTGCGGCCCAGGCCCTGGCGCAACACCGGACCAATGGCAGCCCCGTGCGCTCTGATCTGGCGCGGCTGGCCGGCCTGCTTCAGGATCGGCTCGCCGCCAGGCGCGCGGTTATCTAGAAGCCGGCACAGGGCAGGTTCCTCAACCTGCTTGCGGGTCTTTCGCCACCAGCACCCCGCAGGTCAGGTCTGAGAGGCTTTTGATCTGCCGCCCCCGTGTGTCAAAGTTTTCAGGTGACAGCCAATGCTGAAAAGCCGCGTTCAATGCCGGCCATTCCCTGTCAATCATGGCAAACCATGCGGTATCGCGGTTTCTGCCCTTGACGATCGCCGCCTGACGGAAAATGCCCTCATAGGAAAACCCCAGCCGCTGCGCGGCGGCGCGCGATGCCCGATTTGCCGCGTCACATTTCCATTCATAGCGGCGATAGCCGGCTTCAAAAACCCATCGCATCATCAGATACATCGCCTCGGTCGCGGCCCGGCTGCGCTGCAGGGCGGGCGAGAAATTGATATGCCCGACCTCGATCACACCTATCTGCGGCTTGATCCGCAGATAACTGGCCACGCCTGAAAAATGCCCCTTCTCCAGGTCTTTGACCGCGTAAAACACCGTGTTTTGCCCCGCCCAGTCCCGGTTTATCCAGTCCTGATACGCTTCCAGACGCCTGAATGGCCCGTAAGGCAAATAATCCCAGATCGCATCAGATTCGCTGTTGGCGCGGAACAGATCGGCAGAATGCCTGTCGGCCCGCAACCGCTCCAGCCGCGCATAGCGGCCCTGAAGCGTCGGGAAATCCGGGTAATCCGGCCCAACCCAAGCAGACAGATCAGCTTTATCAGACATCTTTCCGGCCTTTCCCATTGGTGGCAGGGGCACAACATGTGCTGCGGTGAACAGTTTCCCCCCGTCACAATGATTGAAACGCCTTGCGTCCACAATCCCGAAAAATGGCCCGAAATCCCCTTCATGCCTCCCAATTTGTGCCGCATTTCATGGCCAGTCTGGCCTTGGAGAACATGACTATGCCGGCAATAGCTATCTGACCGGCAGTGTATCAGAGGTGAGAAGACGATGAAAAAGCTGGTAAACTACGCGCAGGATCGTGATGGAAGTGCAACCGTTGACTGGATTGTGCTCGCCGCCGGTGTTCTGGCGCTGACCTTTGCCATTGCTGCCAGCCTCAGCCAGAAACCCCTTACACAGACGGCCGAAACCACGCCGGCCATTTCGTCTGTCAGCGGCTCCTGATCCGCCAGAATACCGACGACCTACAGTATGATCTACGCCACATTCGCCATGTCGAGGCCGGGGAAAACCGCGCCTTCCAGAATGCTGCGGTCCAGGCCGAACAGGCCGCGAATCGCCCCGCCCGCCATCAGCATCGTCCCACCGGTGCCGTTTTCAGGCGCCGTTCTGCCAAATTCCGTCATCGCCAGAATGGCCGTCTTTTTCCAGTCAGCCCCCAGCCCGGCCTGCAGTGTCAGAATGGTTTCCGCCAGCCGGTTCAGCGGTGCTTTCAGGCTGCGGGCCTGATTGTTGTGGCTGTCCCAGCCGTTGATGGAAAAGGCGACAATCCGGGTTCTTCGCACGATCGCACGGCGGCAAACCTGGCCACCTCCTGATGATTGCTGCCACGCAGGGCGGCCTTCATCTTCTCTTGCGTCATGCTTTCGCGGCTGCGGTTTTTTCAGCAGCCTTTGCCGGCGTCAGCATCTGCGCCATACCTGCGGGCGGCACAACACGCGGCGACAGGCCGCTGCCAAACCGGATGGTGGCTGTTTCAGGATCAAAACTCATTTCACTCTCTTGGCTCATCTCACCTCATTATATGTGACAGGCGCGCATTTCCGGCGAAGTCATTTTCACATTACCCGCCGATAGCCCCCGACGCGCCGCCATTCGCGTAAAAACCCTTCCCTATCCACAAATGTTCCGCTAATGTTCTCTGGACACCGGATCAGGAAACCGCCTAGATGTTGAATATGGAAACGACTCCAGCCCAAGATTTATCATCTTTCCTCGGGGAAACGCGGTTTGCCACCGTATTGGCAGATCCGCCCTGGCGGTTTACCAACCGCACCGGCAAAGTTGCGCCGGAACACAAAAGACTGGCGCGCTACCCGACCCTGACGCTGGATGAAATCTGCGCGCTGCCGGTGCAGAATCATCTGGAGGATCGGGCGCATTGCTATATGTGGGTGCCAAATGCGTTGCTGCCGGATGGGCTGCGGGTGCTCAGTGCCTGGGGGTTTGACTACAAATCGAACATCATCTGGCACAAGATCCGCAAGGATGGCGGCTCGGACGGGCGCGGCGTCGGGTTTTATTTCCGCAATGTGACCGAGGTCCTGCTGTTTGGAACCCGCGGCAAGAATGTGCGCACCCTTGCACCGGGCCGGCGGCAGGTGAACATGATCCAGACCCGCAAACGCGAACATTCGCGCAAACCCGATGAACAATACGACCTGATCGAGGGGTGCAGTTGGGGCCCCTATCTCGAGTTGTTCGGCCGCGGCATCCGCAAGGGCTGGACAGTCTGGGGCAATCAGGCCGATGCCGATTACAAGCCGGGCTGGAAAACCTATTCCTACAATTCAGGCTCTGACGTCGCGGCGGAATAAGGCCGGACAATGGTTGCAGGCAACCCGATCAGCAGCAGGGGGCAGGGATTGCCCACACCGCGCGCGATCCGGTCGGTCAGTTTCGTCCAATGGGTCGAAGCCGTGCCGAATTTGTCCGCCACGAAATAATGGGCGAATGCCGCGCTGAATGTTTCACCTGCGGCCACGGCCTGCGCCACCGAGGCACGCTGGCGGGCGGTCCTCGCCTTCATGCCCAGCGCCATCAGGTCGGCTTCCTCCCTGATCCCGGCATCCGCCAGATACTGCTCGACAATGCCCCGCATCGCCGATTGCAACGAGGCCCCACGGGTGACGATAATTCCGGCGCTGATCACTGATTGCGCGTGCAGCCGGTGAAAATTTTCCAGATCCCTGTCAAAGAACGGGTCCTTGTTGTTCCATTCGATCTCCAGCGCCAGCACCCCGGCCCTGCCACGCCGGACGTGGTCGATTTCATGGCTGGTGCCATCGCCAACCGGCATTCCGTCGACCGTCGTTTCTATCCTGAAATTATGCTTTTTCCATCCCGCCTGGCTGAGGTGCCGCCGCATCCGCTGGGTCGAGGCCGCCTCGCCGCCGCCGCTGCCGAGCAACTCGGCAGCCTCCAGCCTCACCTCTGACAGTATTGCCACCAGTTCTGCCGTTTCCGCGGCAAAATCAACACTCAGGATGGCCTCGGCATGGTTGCTGACCATGACATCGAAACCCTGTTGCCTGAGCCGGTCAAGCATCCGCTATTCTTCCTCGATCACCCGCAGATGCAACTCGCGCAACTGTTCGTTCATCGGCACACTCGGCGCGCCCATCATCAGATCTTCGGCCCGCTGGTTCATCGGGAACATGATCACCTCGCGGATGTTGGCCTCATCCGCCAGCAGCATCACGATCCGGTCGATCCCGGCGGCACAGCCCCCGTGCGGCGGAGCGCCATATTTGAACGCATTCACCATGCCGCCAAAGCGTTTTTCCACCTCGTCCCTGCCGTAACCGGCAATTTCAAACGCCTTGAACATGATTTCGGGTTTGTGGTTGCGAATGGCGCCAGACAGGATTTCATAGCCGTTGCATGACAGATCATACTGATAGCCCAACACTTCCAGCGGATCGCCTTCCAGCGCCTCCATCCCCCCCTGGGGCATGGAAAACGGGTTGTGCTCAAAGTCGATCTTGCCGGTTTCCTCGTCCCGTTCATAGATCGGGAAATCGACGACCCAGGCAAAGGCAAAACGATCCTCGTCGGTCAGTTTCAGCTCACGACCGATTTCATCGCGGGCCCGGCCGGCCACGGCCTCGAACGCCTTGGGTTTGCCGGCAAGGAAGAACGCCGCATCGCCCACATCCAGGCCCAGTTGCTGGCGGATCGCCTCGGTGCGTTCGGGGCCGATGTTCTTGGCCAGCGGACCGGCGGCTTCCATGCCGTTGCCCTGATCCCGCCAGAAGATATAGCCCATCCCCGGCAGGCCCTCTTTCTGGGCAAAGGCGTTCATCCGGTCGCAGAATTTTCGGCTGCCGCCGCCGGGCGCCGGAATGGCGCGCACTTCGGTGCCGTCCTGCTCCAGCAGTTTCGCGAAAATCGCAAAGCCCGAGCCACGGAAATGCTCTGAAACAACCTGCATCCTGATCGGGTTGCGCAGATCGGGCTTGTCGGTGCCATACCAAAGGGCGGCATCGCGATAGGAAATCTGCTCCCACTCGGTATCGACTTTGCGACCACCACCGAATTCCTCGAAAATCCCCTGTATCACCGGCTGGATGGTGTCGAACACATCCTGCTGGGTGACGAAGGACATTTCCAGATCAAGCTGGTAAAAATCGGTCGGAGAACGATCGGCGCGCGGATCTTCGTCGCGAAAACACGGCGCGATCTGGAAATATTTGTCATAGCCCGAGACCATGATCAGCTGTTTGAACTGTTGCGGCGCCTGCGGCAGCGCGTAAAACTTGCCGGGATGCAGGCGCGAGGGCACCAGAAAATCGCGCGCACCCTCGGGGCTGGAGGCGGTGATGATCGGTGTCTGGAATTCGCGGAATCCCTTGTCCCACATCCGCTTGCGCATGCTGGCCACCACGTCGGAGCGCAGCTTCATGTTGTTTTGCAGCTTTTCACGGCGCAGGTCCAGATAGCGGTATTTCAGCCGGGTTTCCTCGGGGTATTCCTGATCACCGAATACCATCAGCGGCAGTTCGTCGGCCTTGCCCAGCACTTCGATATCACGGATGAACACCTCGATTTCGCCGGTGGGGATTTTCGGGTTGATCAGGCTTTCGTCCCGCGCCATGACGTTGCCGTCAATGCGGATGCACCATTCGCTGCGCACCTTTTCGATTTCGGCAAAGACCGGGCTGTCCGGGTCGGCCATCACCTGGGTGATGCCGTAATGGTCGCGCAGGTCGATAAACAGCAATCCGCCGTGATCGCGGACACGATGTACCCAGCCGGACAGGCGAACGGTCTCGCCCACGTTTTCCTTGGTCAGTTCTGCGCAGGTATGGCTGCGATAGGCATGCATATTTTTCCCCTCGGGGTGATTTACGATCTTTTACAACGGTTCGCGCCGATACACCGCGCGCGCGCGCCAAAGTCAAGAGAGTCAATCGGCCATTCCCCGCCCGCAGGCCCGACAAATATGGACAAACGCGATTATTTTTCGCAAACTCATTTCGATTACAACGAAAAAGGGCGCTTCAGCGCACCGGATCAGGCCCGCGGGGCCATACCGGACAGAAGAGATCGGGCAGTGCATTTCAACGGGCCGGTGGGGCCGAAGGGGGCGATATGTGGAACCGACTTCTGAACAGCATTCTGAACCGTATTATCCGCAAGGGCACGCTTGAACTGCACCTGCCCGACGGCACACACTACACTTATGGCGATGGCAGCGGCACAGCCGTTGTCGTGCGGATAACGGATCCGTCAACGCCGCGCCGGATGGTGCTGAACCCCGAACTGGCGGTGGGCGAGGCCTATATGGACGGAACCCTGACCATTGACGGCGAAGATCTCTACGGGCTTTTGCGGCTGGCTCAGTCCAATCTGTCCTCCAGCGGTCCGGTGCTGTGGCTGCGCCCGCTGGACATGCTGCGCACTGCCGGCCGTTCGCTGGCGCAGTTCAACCCGGTGCGCCGCGCCCAGCGCAATGTTGCGCATCACTACGACCTCTCGGGTGAGCTTTATGATTTGTTTCTGGACAAGGACCGCCAGTATTCCTGCGCCTATTTCCGGCATGACGGCGACACGCTGGAACAGGCCCAGGAACAGAAGAAACACCTGATCGCGCGCAAACTTCTGCTCAAGCCCGGCATGCGGGTGCTTGATATCGGCTGCGGCTGGGGTGGCATGGCGCTGACACTGGCAAAAGACTATGACGTGCATGTATTGGGCATTACCCTTTCCGAGGAACAGCACAAGATTGCCGAACAGCGCGCGCGCGACGCCGGCTTGCAGGACCGCGTTCAGTTCCGTCTGATGGATTACCGCGATGTGGCCGGAACATACGAACGCATCGTTTCCGTGGGCATGTTCGAACATGTCGGCGTGCCCCATTACCAGACATTTTTTGCGCATCTGCGTGACCGGCTGACAGAGGACGGTGTGGCGCTGCTGCACACCATTGGCCGGGCTGATCAGCCGACACATACCAGCCCGTGGCTGGCGAAATACATCTTTCCCGGCGGCTATACCCCGGCGCTCTCCGAGGTGATGCAGGCGATCGAAAAGGAACAGCTCTATACCACCGATATCGAGGTTCTGCGCCTGCATTACGCAAAAACCCTGCACGAATGGCATCGCCGTTTCATGGCCAACATCGACAAGGCCCGTGATCTGTATGATGAAAGATTCTGCCGGATGTGGCAGTATTATCTGGTCTCGGCCGAACAATCGTTTCGCTATTACCGGCAGACGGTTTTCCAGATTCAGTTGACACGCCAGCAGGATGCCGTCCCCCTGACACGCGATTACCTGTACCCGTCCGAAACCAGCGAACAGATACCGGCCGCACCCCCCTCGGGCCTGCGCATGGTCAGGACCGGCAGTCGGCGCTAGGTCGGCAATACCGCGCCCGACTTTCATCTGGATTATTTTTGCCCAGCAGCTAAACTGCTGAAAAAATCGGGCAGACATATGCAGGTATTTTCCAACGACAGACTTGGCCATTTTGCCTTGTGGCTATGGGCAATTGTCACTGTTTACATCCAATGGAACCGTTGGTCCCTTGATGCCACCGCGCTTTATTTCAGCGCCTATTTCTATGATCTCGGCCAATGGGGGCTGGTCTATTCGCCCGATCCCGGGTTTTTCTGGGACAAGCACTATCCGCCGGAATGGCTGGCGCTCGCGAAATCGCAGGGCGACGCGACCGGCAACATGTCGCCATACGTTTACCCGCCGCTTTGGGCCGCGCTCTTGGCGCCGCTGGCCTCCCGACTGACCGTCGTTTCATTCTTCAACGTTGTCAATATCGTGAACTTGGTCGCCACCGTCGGCTCGGTTTATCTGGCTTACGGGATGATCCGACCGCAAAAGATCAGCTTCACCATCTGGAGCCTGGTCAGCATTGCCCTGCTTCAGTTCACCTTCATTGGTGCGCTCGCAATCAGTCTTGGCCAGCCGCAGGTATTCGTCACCTTTCTGATCATCGCCGCCTTTCGCGCACTGCTGGCCAACAAGGACGGCCTTGCCGGCGCGGTTCTGGCCTTTGCCGCCGCGATAAAAATCGCCCCCGGCTTTCTGGCAGTTGTGCTGATCATGGAGCGTCGCTGGCGGGCCCTCGCGGCGTTTCTGGTTGCCGGCGCCGCATTTGCCGGGCTCAGCCTGATCGTGGCCGGGCCAGACCTGCACCGGGAAATGCTCATCAGGCTAAAGGACCTGAACAGCAAAGTGCTCATTGCACCGGTCAATCTCACGATTGATTCCGTTTTGTTGCAAATCTCGAACTGGCTGAACGGCACTCCGGGCTGGGGGGTGTCGCGCTACCTGATACAGGCCAAACCCGGCTGGCTCCCCTGGGTTACAAAGCTGCTGCTGATCCTTGGCCTCGCGCTGGCCTATGTTTCCACAAAGCAGCTGCATCCGGGCCGGCGGATCTGGTTCCGCCTGCAACTGGTCTATCTGGTTTTTCTGATCACCGGGCCACTGGCCTGGACCCATTACCTGTACCTGACCATATTGCTGCTGCCCGGCGTGCTGACACTGGCCAGTCTGCGGTTTGCGGCGGCTTTCCTGCTGGTCTTTGCTGCTTTTTTCTCTTCGGCTGCCTATTGGTTTCTTTTCCCGCTGGAAATCGGGCCCTATGTCCAGCTTTTCTCTGCCTTCCTGATGGCGCTTGCTACTATCGGAGTGTTGTTGTGGCTGACCCAGCAACAAAACGAAAGCCCGTAAGCCCAAGCGCCCTTGCTGACCTTGCGCCACAAAATCGGTGTTCAGAACGGTCGCACGACATTGCCGGCATAGAAATAGATGCCCATGCCGAAAACAAACAATATCCAGCCGGCAATGCTGTGCAACAATAACGCCAGGGCAAAACTGCGGCGCATCTCATAGGCCCAGGCAAACACCATCCCGCCGGCAAAGGTCAGGATGGTGACAACCCAGCTCCAGTACATCAGATGCGCCAGCGCAAACAGCAGCGCATTGATGACAATTGCCAGATGCGGGCCGGGCAGCAACACCCCGTAGCGACGAAAGAACAGCACCCGAAACAGGATTTCCTGCGGCAGGGCAGACAGGACAGGGTAAAGAACGATGATCATCGCCATCAGCCCCGGCCGATGCCGCAGCAGGCCAAACAGCGCATCCGGGTTGGTTGCCATGACCACCAGAAACGAAACCAGCTCTGTCACGGCAGCAAACATCACCAGAACCCGCCAGGTGCGGTGTTCGCGCAGCACCTGCCGTCCCTGCAACAAATCGGCCCAGTGAAACCCGCGGGTCCCTTGCAACAGAACAAGGCCGCAAATGGTTACTACAAACAGCACCGGAAACATCCACATCGGCGGCAGCACGGCCGCCATCACCAGTGGCGCAACCACATAGAGAAGCAGGAATTCGCCCCAAAGCCGGATTCTGCTGGGTGCGGAAAGGATTGATGCCTCCTTTTTCTTCAAGTGCCCGGCCGTCACGCGTCACATCTCATCTGAAAATACATCCTGACCTTGCCCACCTCTACCGCGCTCGCGCGCGCCGGTCCACCGGGCGATGGTCGCACCGCGATAAACATGTTGCGAGCCAGCCTCTGCGGCGCGCACCGTGGAATCAAAACGTGAAAATGGCGGGATTCACGCTTTAACCGCAGGCGGATTGCCGCAAGGGGCTTGCGTATGGCCGCATGCTGTCTATAACCCACGACAATTTGTGCGTTGACGTGCATTTTCCGGGGAATCGCCATGCCGAAAAGAACCGATATTTCTTCGATCATGATCATAGGGGCCGGGCCGATCATCATTGGTCAGGCCTGCGAGTTTGATTATTCCGGTGCTCAGGCCTGCAAGGCCCTGCGCGAAGAAGGCTATCGGGTGATCCTGGTCAATTCCAACCCGGCAACCATCATGACCGATCCGGATCTTGCTGACGCCACCTATATCGAACCGGTCACACCGGAAATCGTGGCCCGTATCATTGAGCGCGAGCGCCCGGATGCCCTGTTGCCCACCATGGGCGGTCAGACCGGGCTGAACACCGCCCTGGCGCTTGCCGATATGGGGGTGCTGGAGCGCTTCGGAGTGGAACTGATCGGCGCCAACCGCAAGGCGATCGAAATGGCCGAGGACCGGAAACTGTTTCGCGAGGCAATGGCGCGTCTGGGCATCGAAAATCCGCGCGCGACCATCGCCACGAACATGGATGAATGCCTGGCCGCACTTGAGGACATCGGCCTGCCCGCCATCATCCGCCCGGCCTTTACCCTGGGCGGCACCGGCGGTGGCGTTGCCTACAATCGCGATGATTTTCTGCATTTCTGTCAGACCGGGCTTGATGCGTCGCCCGCCAACCAGATCCTGATCGACGAGAGCCTGCTCGGCTGGAAAGAATTTGAAATGGAGGTGGTGCGCGACACCAAGGACAACGCCATTATCGTCTGTGCCATCGAAAACATTGATCCCATGGGGGTGCATACCGGCGACAGCGTCACCGTCGCCCCGGCCCTGACGCTGACCGACAAGGAATACCAGATGATGCGCTCGGCCTCGATTGCGGTCTTGCGTGAAATCGGCGTGGAAACCGGCGGCTCCAACGTGCAATGGGCCGTCAACCCGGCTGACGGGCGCATGGTGGTGATCGAAATGAACCCGCGGGTGTCGCGTTCTTCGGCGCTGGCCTCCAAGGCCACCGGCTTTCCGATTGCCAAGATCGCCGCGAAACTGGCCGTGGGCTATACGCTGGATGAGTTGGATAACGACATCACCAAGGTGACACCGGCCAGCTTTGAGCCGACGATAGATTACGTGGTCACCAAAATCCCGCGCTTTGCCTTTGAAAAATTTGCCGGTTCCGAACCGGTGCTGTCAACTGCGATGAAATCGGTGGGCGAGGCCATGGCGATCGGCCGCACCATCCATGAAAGTCTGCAAAAGGCGCTGGCCAGCATGGAAACCGGCCTGACCGGCTTTGACGAGGTCGATATCGAAGGCGCGCCGGACAAAACCGCGGTGGTCAAGGCACTCTCGGTGCAGTCGCCCGACCGGATGCGCATCATCGCCCAGGCCATGCGCCATGGCCTTTCCGACGACGACATCCACGCCGTCACCCAATATGATCCCTGGTTCCTGGCCCGCATCCGCGAAATCGTCGAGGCCGAGGAGGCCCTGCGCGCCAGCGGCCTGCCGCAAGACGCCGACGGCCTGCGCGCCCTCAAGATGATGGGCTTTACCGACGCCCGCCTCGCCACCCTGACCGGCAAGACGGAACCCGAAATCCGCCGCACCCGCCTCGCCCTTGGCGTGACCGCCGCCTTCAAGCGCATCGACACCTGCGCCGCTGAATTCGAGGCCCAGACTCCCTACATGTACTCCACCTACGAGGCGCCGATGATGGGCGATGTGGAATGCGAGGCCCGCCCCTCGAAGCGCAAGAAGGTCGTGATCCTTGGCGGCGGCCCGAACCGGATCGGCCAGGGGATCGAGTTCGATTACTGCTGCTGCCATGCCTGCTTTGCCCTGACCGATCAGGGCTATGAAACCATCATGATCAACTGCAACCCGGAAACGGTTTCCACCGATTACGACACCTCGGACAGGCTGTATTTCGAACCGCTCACCTTTGAACATGTGATGGAGATCTTGCGGGTCGAGCAGGAGGCCGGCACGTTGCACGGGGTGATCGTACAGTTTGGCGGCCAGACCCCGCTGAAACTGGCTGATGCGCTGCAAGAGGCCGGTATTCCCATTCTCGGCACCAGCCCCGACATGATCGACCTGGCCGAAGATCGTGAGCGTTTTCAGGAACTTGTCAACAATCTTGGCCTGCTGCAACCGAAAAATGGTATCGCCTCAACCGACGAGGAAGCCCTGAAAATTGCCGAGGAAATCGGCTTTCCACTGGTGATCCGCCCCTCTTATGTCCTGGGCGGGCGGGCGATGGAGATCGTGCGCGACATGGCGCATCTGGAGCGCTACATCTCCGAGGCGGTGGTGGTTTCGGGCGACAGCCCGGTGCTGCTTGACAGCTACCTTTCCGGCGCGATTGAAATGGATGTGGATGCGCTGTGCGATGGCAAGGACGTGCACATAGCCGGCATCATGCAGCATATCGAAGAGGCCGGCGTGCATTCCGGTGACAGTGCCTGCTCGCTGCCGCCCTATTCGCTGCCCGACGATATTATCGAGGAAGTGCACCGCCAGACCAGGGCGCTGGCCCTGGCGCTGAATGTGGTCGGGCTGATGAACGTGCAGTTTGCGGTCAAGGACGGCAAGGTCTACCTGATCGAGGTCAATCCCCGCGCCAGCCGCACCGTGCCCTTTGTCGCCAAAGCCACCGATAGCGCCATTGCCTCGATCGCCGCGCGCATCATGGCCGGTGAGCCGCTTGCCAATTTTGCGCAGCGCCCCCCCTACCCCAAGGGCGCCCGGCCCGATGATACCCTGCCCTACGGCGATCCGATGACGCTGGCCGATCCGGACATGCCGTGGTTTTCGGTGAAAGAGGCGGTGCTGCCCTTTGCCCGCTTCCCCGGCGTCGACACCATCCTTGGCCCGGAAATGCGCTCCACCGGCGAGGTCATGGGCTGGGACCGCTCCTTTGCCCACGCGTTCCTGAAGGCGCAGATGGGTGCCGGGGTCGATCTGCCGCGCTCTGGTCGCGTCTTCATCTCGATCAAGGACGCCGACAAAACACCTGAAATGGTGAAAACCGCACGCACGCTGATCGGGCTGGGGTTTCAGATCGTCGCCACGCGTGGCACCGCGGCATGGCTTGCCGAAAACGATGTGGCCTGCGATGTGGTCAACAAGGTCTATGAAGGCCGGCCAAATATCGTCGACATGCTGAAAGACGGCGAAATCGCGTTGGTGATGAACACCACCGAAGGCGCGCAGGCGGTTGAGGACAGCCGCGAAATCCGCGCCGTGGCGCTGAATGACGGGCTGCCCTATTTCACCACCGCCGCCGCCAGCCACGCCGCCGCACAGGCCATCAAGGCCCGCGAGGAAGGCGACGTCGGCGTCCGCGCCCTACAGGGCTAGGGCGTAGACCTATAAACCC
>JALSRG010000015.1 GCA_026984915.1 Marinosulfonomonas sp.
TAGCAACGCCCCAGCATGGAATTGACCAGCAACCGCCCCTTGCGGCGGAAGTCTGATCGTTGCAACTGTCCGGACAATACCTTTGCGGGGTATTTCGCCGCCATTTTCAGGGTCGGGTGCGCCTGACAGGCCGTCAGCAACGCGGGCAAGGCCTGTTTCAGGGATTGTGATTTCCGGCTCTGCTTCAACCGCTGCAAAGCCTCGCGGGCCATACTCTGGATCGCCTCTTTGCTTTCGTCCGGCAAAGGCATCCGTCCGCGCGCCTTCAGTTCGGGCACCGCCAGCAGGTAGTTCGCCAGCCCCGTCGCCGTTCCATATTCCTGTGCCGCCTTGATCTGGCCATGCGCGACTCCCAGCAAGCGGGCGGCAATCGCCATCAGGCTGCCCGAAGTATCCTGCAAATATTGCCACAACTGCGGGGTCTCGGTGAAGGGCTGTGTATAGGTGTCGCGTCGCCGCGCCTCGATCAGGTCATGGAATTCCCGTTGTTGCAGATCGTGCCCGCGGATCACATCAGCAAGCGGCGTCAGAACCTCGTGCGGGTCCGGCGTATCGCCGCGAAAAACGGCGGCGATGGAATCCTGCCACCATTGCAGGCGCATTTCGGCAATCATCGGTTCCGCCGACACCCAGGGCAAATGCGCCACCTCGAGGTTGAAGGCATAGAGCGGGAACAACTTTGCCCGCACCTTGGGCGGCGCCGTCATCGTGGCCAAAAAACGGTCGGGGTCGGATTTGCGCAGCATCCCGGCGCAGGTTTCAATGCTCATTGCGGCCGCACCACGCTTAGCAAATAGCCGTATTCATCGCCATGCGCCCGCCACACCGCGATTTCTTCGGCCATCTCGTCCAGAACCGCAAGTAATTCCTGATCCGCATCAACCCGCAACATTGCACTGCGCGCTTCTAGTGCGGCGTAATACCCATCCCATGCCGTCGCCGACAGGCGCCGCGTTGCGATGGTGTCATATCCCGCCTCATTGACCCGTGTGGCAATACCGACCCTGTCCGTCATTACGTCATAATCAGCCCATAGATTTTGCGCTCGATCCGCGCGTTGATCACCCCACCAGCACGGCTCGCTAAAAGCTATCACGCCCTTGGGCTTAAGCGCTTTGCGCCACAGGGTCAGCGCCTTACCCACTCCCAGAAAATACACCGCCCCCGCGCACCAGATGAAATCATGCGGCCCGCCTATGGCCGCCATGTCACCTACTCGCAAGGTAACGCGCGGGTCATCCCCGATACGCACCTTTGCCTCGTCCACGAAATGCGGCTGCTTGTCAAATGCCGTCACATGCCCGTCCGGACAGGCGGCCAGAAGCGGGGTAATATCCGCCCCCGAACCACAAGCGACATCGCAAATATCCGCATCCCGCGCCAGATCAACCTGCGCGGTGGCCCAAGCCACATCCGCCGCTTCGCCCGGACCTTCGCGGGTCAGATTGCGGAACAAAGTATAAAAGCTCACACCCCTGCCCCGTCGCGGACCAGTTTCCAGTTGATTGCGTCCAGCAGCGCCTCGAAGCTGGCATCCACAATGTTGGGCGACACGCCGACGGTGGACCAGCGCGCGCCGCTGCCGTCCTCGCTGTCGATGATCACGCGGGTTTTCGCCCCCGTCCCGGAATCTGGGCCGCCATCGGTGATGCGCACCTTGAAATCCACCAGCCGCATGTCGTCGATATAGCGCTGATACGGCCCCATATCCTTGGCCAGCGCCTTGGCCAGCGCATTGACCGGCCCGCGATCATGCCCTTCGGAATCCATGCTTTCCGAGACCGACAGTTTCTTGTCATCGCCGATCTTTACCACCACCACGGCCTCGGACAGGCTGACCATTTCGTTATACTTGTTCTTGCGCCGCTCCACCGTCACCTTGTAGCGCTTGACCTCGAAAAACTCGGGCAGTTGTCCCAGTTCGCGTCGTGCCAGCAACTCGAAACTGGCCTGTGCAGTGTCATAGGAATAGCCCTCTTCCTCGCGCTGTTTGATCGCTTGCAGGATCCGGCTCAAGGCCGGATCGCCCTTTTCCACCGCCAAACCCGCATCGGCCAGACGTTTGCGCAGGTTCGATTGCCCCGCCTGATTGGACATCGGGATGATCCGCGCATTGCCCACCGTTTCGGGGTCGATATGTTCGTAGGTGGTCGGGTCTTTCAGGATGGCGCTGGCGTGCAGCCCCGCCTTGTGGGCAAAGGCGCTGGCCCCGACATAGGCGGCCTGGTTTTTCGGCACCCGATTCAGGATGTCGTCCAGTTGCCGGCTGATTTTCACCAGCCCGTGCAGCGCGTCCTTCGTGACGCCGGTTTCATAGCGCGCGGCCAGTTGCGGTTTCAACAGCAGCGTCGGGATCAGCGTGGTCAGGTTTGCGTTGCCGCAACGCTCGCCCAGCCCGTTCAGCGTGCCCTGCACCTGCCGGGCACCGGCCTCGATCGCGGCCAGCGATCCGGCCACGGCGTTTTCG
Organism: Marinosulfonomonas sp.; assembly: GCA_026984915.1. Taxonomy (GTDB): domain Bacteria; phylum Pseudomonadota; class Alphaproteobacteria; order Rhodobacterales; family Rhodobacteraceae; genus WFVA01. The sequence continues at coordinate 2,468 of JALSRG010000015.1, forward strand.
GTGTCGTTGTGGGTGTGGATGCCGAGATGGCTGCCCGGCACGCCGGCGTCGATCACCGCCCTGGTGATGGCAGCGATTTCATCGGGCAAGGTGCCGCCATTGGTGTCGCACAGCACCACCCAGCGGCAACCGGATTCATAGGCGGCCAGCGCGCATTGCAGGGCGTAATCGGGGTTGGCCTTGTAGCCGTCAAAGAAATGTTCGGCGTCAAACAGCGCCTCGCGCTTGTTGGCGGTGATGTGTTTGAAACTGGAGGTCAGGTTTTCGAGGTTTTCCGCCAGCGTGATGCCAAGCGCGGTTTCCACATGGAAGGGGTGGGATTTGCCGACCAGACAAACCGCAGGCGTGCCCGCGTTCATCACGGCGGCCAGCACATCGTCGTTTTCAGCAGAGCGCCCGCTGCGTTTGGTCATGCCGAAGGCGGCCATGGTGGCGCGGGTTTGCGGCGCGGCGTCGAAAAAGCCGCTATCGGTGGGGTTGGCGCCGGGCCAGCCGCCTTCGATGTAGTCAACACCAAGGGTATCGAGCATTTCGGCAATGCGGATTTTTTCAGGGGTCGAGAACTGCACCCCCTGGGTTTGTTGCCCGTCGCGCAGGGTGGTGTCGTAGATATAGAGGCGTTCTTTGGTCATTTCATCACTCCGTGCAGTGGCGGGGCGAACCCCGCCCTACGGTTGGCCGTGGGGGTGAGCGCCCCGAAACATCCCGCCCGGCTTGCCCGGGCAGCGCCCGACCCTCCCCCCGGGAGGGCGCTTCGCACCCACCCAGTGTCGGGCGCTGCCCTGTGTTGTGAAACAGGGTCATTTGAGAGATTCCAGTTTTGATGGGTCGAAATCAGGCGTAAGTTCCAATACAATATCGGATTTGGACATCTTAACTTTTACACCTGCAGCGACTAAAACAGTTTTCATCCGGTCCACTTCGGAAAAATCCTTGGTTTCCATCGCGTTTTCCCGAATATTCTGTAGCATTCCTTTCAAAAACGCCAGATCGTGCTCTTCAAGAACATCAGTACTGGGATTAAAACCTAGAAATACCATTGCTTCTGCTAGCTCAATAGCTGCTTCAATGCTGTTCTTTGCTTTTTTCGCAAGCGCATGCATCTCGGAAATAGCCAAAGCTGTATTCAGATCATCAGAGACAGCATCCACTATTGTTCTTGGTGGGTTCTTGCCGCTAGATTTTTTGCCAACCTCAAAACGCCAGACATCAATGGTTTTCTTCCATGAAAGCAACGTCGCCTCCGCTTCTTTCGCCTTCTTCTCGGTCCAGTCCATCGGCTTCCTGTAATGCGTGCTCAGAAACACAAACCTTATCACCTCGCCCGGCACGCCCTGATCCAGCAAATCGCGCACGGTAAAGAAATTGCCCAAGCTCTTGGACATCTTCCTACCCTCCACCTGCAACATCTCGTTGTGCAGCCAGTAACGGGCGAAATCGCCCTGCGGGTGGGCACAGCAGCTTTGCGCAATCTCGTTTTCATGGTGCGGGAACATCAAATCGTTGCCGCCACCGTGAATGTCGAAGCTTTCGCCCAGCAATTCATAGGACATCGCCGAACATTCGATATGCCAACCCGGACGGCCATAGCCCCAAGGGCTATCCCACCCCGGTTGATCACCGCTAGAGGGTTTCCACAGCACAAAATCCATCGGGTTGCGTTTATAAGGCGCGACCTCGACCCGTGAGCCGGCGATCATGTCCTTGACCGTGCGGCCCGACAGGGCGCCGTATTTTTCATAGCTTTCGACCGCGAACAGCACATGACCCTCGGCCGCATACGCATGGCCGCCGGCGATCAGCTCCTCGATCATCAAAACCATCTGCGGAATATACTGCGTCGCCCGCGGCATGTGGTCCGGCTCGCGTGCGCCAAGGGCCGCCATATCCTCCAGAAACCACTGCGTTGTCTCCGAAGTGATCTGGCCGATCTCGCGCCCGCTTTGCTCGGCCCGCGCGATGATCTTGTCATCCACATCGGTAAAGTTGCGTACATAGGTGACGTGATCCTCGCCATAGACATGGCGCAGCAGCCGGTTCAGCACGTCAAACACCACCACGGGGCGCGCGTTGCCCAGATGGGCACGATCGTAAACCGTGGGGCCGCAGACATACATGCGCACATTGCTGGCATCTATCGGGGTAAAGACCTCTTTCTTGCGGGTCTTTGTGTTGTGCAGTTTGATTTCGACCATGATATCCTCGTCAGGCGGCATTCCCCCGCGGGCATATCAAGTTCGGTTAATGTTGAAAAACGAAAAGAACAGCCCGCAAGACTTATGTCAGCAGATAATGCAGATGCAAATTGTGGCGTTCTTTGTCATGATGGCAGAGTACCACCCTGCTGCGCGCAGGCCAAGCCCCGATTTCAGTGACCTGTTTC
>JALSRG010000016.1 GCA_026984915.1 Marinosulfonomonas sp.
TAGGGCGTAGACCTATAACCCCATTGGGCGGGCGCCGCAGAAGGCATCTGGCGCGCGCCCGTTGAGTGGCCGCCCCCTTCCTTCCTTGGCTTCAGCGCCGCGACAAGGCATCCATCAGCAGGGTTTCAACCGCGTGCATCGGCACATCACCGGTAACAAAGGCTTCACCGATCCCGCGGGCCAGCACAAAGCGGATTTCGCCGTCCTGGACTTTCTTGTCCTGCGCCATCAGGGCCATGAACCCATCGGCATCCGGCAAATCGCCGGCGATATCGGACAGGTCGCATTTTAGGTGCATGTCCTTCAAATGCGCCCGCAGACGGCTCGGATCCTCCTGGCTGCAAAATCCCAGACGGGCCGACAGTTCAAAGGCCAGCGCACAACCGATGGCCACACCCTCGCCATGCAGCAGCCGCGCGCCATAGCCTGTGGCCGCCTCCAGCGCATGCCCGAAGGTGTGCCCGAGATTGAGCAGCGCGCGATCGCCCTGCTCTGTTTCATCACGCACAACAATATCGGCCTTCATCTGGCAGGCGCGTTTCACGGCCTGTGCCCGCAACCGTTTGTCGCCGGCCGCCATCGCCGGCCCGTTTTGCTCCAGCCAGCGGAAATAGCTTTCATCCCCCAGGGCCCCGTATTTCATCACTTCGCCATAGCCGGCCAGAAAATCACGCGGCGCGAGTGTATCGAGCACATCGATATCGGCCAGAACCAGACTGGGCTGGTGAAAGGCGCCGATCAGGTTCTTGCCCTGCGGGGCATTGATGCCGGTTTTGCCACCGACAGAGCTGTCAACCTGGGCCAGGAGCGTTGTCGGTATCTGCACGAACCGTATGCCGCGCCGCAAAACGGCGGCGGCAAAACCGACCAGATCGCCGATCACCCCGCCGCCAAAGGCCACGACGATATCGCGCCGCTCTATCTTTTGTGCCAGCAGCCATTCAACCGTGCGGCTGAACTGTGGCCAGCCTTTGGTGGCCTCGCCGGCGGGCAGGATCAGCGAAACAACCTCGATCCCCTCCTTTTCCAGCCCCTGCCGCAAACTGTCCAGATGCAGGGCCGCCACGTTTTCATCGCTGACCACCGCAACACGCGGGCGGCTGAGAAGTGCGGATATTTCTTTTCCGGACCGGTGCAAAAGCCCGCTGCCGATGCGGATGTCATAGGCCCTGCTCCCCAGGTCAACATTTACGGTTTCATCCATGTTTATTTTCCTCAACCACATCGGGACGCTGGCTCAGCAGAACATCCAGCACCCGGCTGCTCATCTCTTCGATCGAAAATTCCGGTTCGGATATGACGGTCAGGTCAGCCTGCGCATAAAGCGGAGCGCGGTCCAGCAACAGCCCCTTCAGGGTCTGAAACGGATCTTTGGTGCGCAACAGGGGGCGGGTGCTCTTGTGGCGAACGCGCTGCCACAAGAGATCGACATCCGCCTTCAACCACACAGACACACCCGCCTGATGAATAAGCTGCCGGTTGACAGGCGACAGAAACGCCCCGCCGCCGGTGGACAGAACCCCTGGTTGCGCCGCGAGAAGACGGCTGATCACCTGGGTTTCCCGGTCGCGGAAGAAGGCCTCGCCATCGCGGGTGAAAATCTCGGCAATGCTCATGTTGGCGGCCCGGATGATTTCATCATCCGAATCAAGAAACGGAACATCCAACTGCCGCGCCAGGCATTTGCCAACAGCGGTTTTGCCGGCGCCCATCAGCCCCACCAGCACGATTGTCTTATGTAATTCATAGCGCGAAATGGCGACGCCTCGCTTATTCTTCGATTTCCTGCCCTGAATGGCGTGATCTTTCGCAAAAGACCATATACAATCGGCGGCAAGCCGGCCAAGAGACGGCACCAATAACACCCGAAATAAGGCAGAGTGGCAATGTTGCGAATACTGAAACTGCTGGTAATCCTTGTAGTTCTGGGCTTTGTCGGGCTTACAGGCTATGCTTATCTGGGTGATCTGTCACCCAATCAGCAGGATGTCCGTCAGCCGGTAAAACTGGATGTTGAGTAAAAAGTTACCAATCCCCTGCGTCTGCATGGCGCTTCTGACTTCGCCGATCGCGGCGCAAACACCCATGTCGGCGATCGACTGGCTGTCTGATTCTGTCGCGACTCCGGTGGCAATGCCGCCCGAAACCGCGCCGGCGCCGCAAGATAACACAGATGTTACAAAATCCGCCGCGGTTGATGAAATAACGGTGACCACGCTGGGTGGGCCGGAAATAGACGCCGTCGGCCTGCTGCCGGTATCGGTCACCGGCCTGCCGCGCGATCTTTGGGGCAGCAGCAACAGTGCGGATCTGGTGCGATTGCTGCGGGCCGAGCCGGCCCAGGCAATGCCGGCCATGCAATCGCTGCAATACCTGTTACTGCTGGCCGAGCTTGACCCGCCCTTTGATGCAGACGGCCGGGGCCGGCTTTTTCTGGCACGCATTGACCGCCTGCTGGATCTCGGTGCCCTGGAGCAGGCCCAGGCCCTGCTGGAACGCGCGTCATCCGACACACCGGAGCTGTTCCGCCGCACCTTTGATGTCGGGCTTCTGACCGGAACCGAGGACCGGGCCTGCGCCACCTTGCGTGATCACGCGGATATTGCACCAACCTACGCGGCGCGAATTTTCTGCCTGGCCCGCAATGGTGATTGGGACGCCGCAGCGCTGACATTGGGCACAGCCGAGGCACTGGGCTTCATTTCAGAAGAGGAAGACGCCCTGCTGGCACGTTTTCTGGATCCGGAGCTGTTTGAGGGCGAGCCGCCCCTGCCGCTGCCCAGCCGCGTCACTCCGCTCGTGTTTCGTATGCGCGAAGCCATTGGAGAACCCATTCCGACCGCCCCCCTGCCCCTGGCCTTTGCCCAGGCCGATCTGCGCACAAATGCCGGTTGGAAATCACAGATCGAGGCCGCCGAGCGGCTGGCCCGCACCGGCGCCATAGGCGAAACCCGCCTGTTGGGCATTTACACTGCCAACAAACCCGCGGCCTCTGGCGGGGTCTGGGACAGGGTGAAAGCCCTGCAGGAATTTGATGCGGCAATACAGGCGCATGATACCGAGGCGGTTGCCACCACCCTGCCAAGGGTCTGGACTGCGATGCGCCAGGCACAACTGGAAGTGCCTTTTGCCAGGTTATACGCGGAAAGCCTGGCCAGGCTGGCGCTGTCCGGGACCGCCGACAAGCTGGCCTTTCGCATTGCCATGCTGTCACCGGCCTATGAGGAAATTGCCGGCAAACACCCCGCATCGGACGGGCATGACCGTTTTCTGATCAGTCTGGCGCAGGGCGAAATGGAGGATGCGGTCGCGAAAACCGCCTTGCAGCGCGCGGTCCGGGACGGTTTTCTGAAAAAGGAACCACCGGCAGGGTTTGCGGCCTTGCTTCGGGATGGCCGGCTTGGCGAAGCGCTGCTGAAGGTGCCGCCCCTGTTGCAGACCGGGGCAGCCGGTGACCTGCAGGATCTCAGCGATGCGCTGGCCCTGCTGCGACAGGTCGGGCTGGAAGACATTGCCCGGCAGACCGCGTTTCAGGTTCTGCTGCTGAACAGGCACGGATAACCATGCCGATGATGCAACGCCGTATTTCAGCTTTTCTTGAGGCGCAGGCCGCCGAACTGGACGCAGCCCCCAACACCCTGGCGGCCTATGGGCGCGATCTGATGGATTTCAGCGATTGGTTGCAAAAGCGCGATCTGGATTTCGACACGCTGGGCCGTGCTGATGTCGAGGCCTATCTCATCCATTGCAATGCCCAGGGGCTGGCCGATTCGACACGCGCCCGACGCCTGTCTTCCATCAAGGGCTTGTTCCGCTTTGCCTTTGAAGAGGGATGGCGCAAGGAAAACCCGGCGATTCAGATCAATGGCCCCGGACGGCGCAAAACCCTGCCCAAAACCCTGAGCGAGGAGGAAGTGGAGCGGCTGCTGACCGCCGCGCGCTCAACCGGCAGGAACAAGGCTGACCGCCTGCGCAACACATGCCTCATGGAACTGCTCTATGCGACCGGGATGCGGGTCAGCGAACTTGTTGCGCTTCCGGTCAATGCCGCGCGGGGCGATCCGCGCATGTTGCTGGTTTGTGGCAAAGGCGGCAAGGAACGCATGGTGCCGCTGTCGCCGCCATCGCGGCAGGCCTTGTCGGCCTGGCTGGACCTGCGCGACCGGCGCGCTGACTCTGATCGCGCCAGGGGCAAGCCGGAATCAGCTTTTCTGTTTCCTTCGCATGGCAAGAGCGGCCACCTCACGCGGCACCGGTTTTACGCATTGGTCAAAGAAATCGCGCTGGCCGCCGGTGTGGCGCCGGACCGGGTGACCCCGCATGCGCTGCGGCACGCATTCGCCACGCATTTGCTGGCCAACGGGGCGGATTTGCGCGCCATCCAGACATTGCTGGGACACGCGGACATATCGACAACCGAAATCTATACCCATGTGCTGGATGCCCGGCTGAAAGACCTCGTATTGCGGCATCACCCGCTTGCCAGGGATGAATGAAACCGGCCGCATGACAGCATTGACAGCCCGCAGATCCACCACATTTGCCCAACGGGCGCGCGGCTTACCAAATCTACGACCGGCAAAACCGGCATCGCGCTTGCGCGGCGACGTTTCCCGCCCCATAAATGATACGCAACACAGGGAAGTAACAGGGTCATGACGTCCGGGTCTCTCAATTTCGACACAGCTTTCTGGATCATTGTCGGCGCCATTCTGATGCTGCTGGCGCTTTCGGCCTTCTTTTCCGGTGCCGAAACCGCGCTGACCGCAGCCTCGCGGGCCAAACTGCGGGCGCAGGCCGACAAGGGCCAGCGCGGGGCAAAACGCGCCATCGCCCTGACCGAGGACAGCGAGAGGCTGATCGGGGCCGTTCTGCTGGGCAACAATCTGGTGAATATTCTTGCGGCCTCTCTTGCCACGGCGCTGTTCACCCGTCTTTTCGGCGAGAGCGGCGTTGCCCTGGCAACCTTGGTCATGACATTCCTTGTGCTGGTATTTGCCGAAGTGCTGCCAAAGACCTATGCCATCAGCGACCCGGAAAAAGCCGCGGCAAAGGTCAGCCCGCTCATCGCCCCGATCGTGCGGCTGTTTTCCCCGGTTGTTTCCCTGATCCGCACCTTTGTGCGGCTGGTGTTGCGTCTTTTCGGGGTGCAAACCGACCCGGACAGCCAAATCCTGGCGGTGCGGGAGGAAATCATCGGCGCCATCAGCCTGGGGCATTCGGAAGGGGCCGTTGAAAAGGAAGACCGTGACCGGTTGCTTGGCGCCCTCGATCTGGGCGACCGCACCGTCGAGGAAATCATGCTGCACCGGTCGCAGATTGAAATGATCAACGCGGATGACAAGCCGGAAAAGGTTCTGGAACAATGTCTGAAATCATCGCATACGCGCCTGCCTGTCTATCGTGGTGATCCGGAAAACATCATCGGCGTCATCCACGCCAAAGACCTGTTGCGCGCCATGTACCACCTGATGATGGGGCCGGATGCCTCGCCCGCTGCACTGCAACAGTTCCGGGTGACAGATGTGGCCATGAAGCCCTATTTTGTCCCCGAGACAACCACACTGGACGACCAGATGCGCCAGTTTCTGCGCCGGAAAACCCATTTTGCCCTGGTGGTCGACGAATACGGCGCCTTGCAGGGCCTGATCACCCTTGAGGATATTCTGGAAGAAATCGTCGGCGAGATAACCGATGAGTTTGACACCGGCGAAACCGATACCATTCAACGAACAGACGACGGGGCGGTCATTGTCGATGGCGCCATGACCATCCGCGACCTGAACCGGGCGATGGACTGGAACCTGCCGGACGAGGAAGCCAATACCATTGCCGGGCTGGTCATTCACGAAGCCCAGACCATTCCGAACGAGGGCCAGGTCTTCTCATTCCACGGCTTCCGCTTTGAAATCGTGAAACGTGAGGCCAACCGGATCAAAATGCTGAAAATCAAACCATTGTAATTTTGCTGTCAGCCCTGCCGGTAGTGGATCGCGGCCCGGGCCTGTTGCTCAAACCATGCGGCCATTTTCCTGTACGGGACCGGCCCGTAACTGATCCGGGCCACCCCGAGGCCGGCCAGTTCAGATGCTTCCGGCGCGGAAGGCAAGGCCAGTATATTCACCGGAACCGGACTGTAGTCGCATAAACGGGCAATCAGTTTTTTGTCAATCAACCCTGGGGCAAAGAAGCCGTTGGCACCGGCGCGGGCATATTCACGCGCCCGTGCCAGAGCATCTTCCAGCATTTTGGGCGAATGGTCGGCAGGCTTTGATTTCAGGAACATATCCGTGCGTGCATTCAGAAAAACATCATTGCCGTGCCGGTCGGCCGCATGACGCGCGGCGGCGATGCGCCTGACCTGAATATCAATGTCATGCAGGCCCTCGCCGCCAATGATCTGATCCTCGAAATTGAAGCCGACCGCCCCGGTGCGCATGACCCTTTCCACAGTCTGCGAAACGATTTCCGGTGACACGCCATAGCCACCTTCGATATCGGCCGTGACCGGCAGATCCACGGCGCAGACGATCCGTTGCAGGTTTGAAAGCATCACCTCCAGCGGAATTTTTTCGCCATCCTCAACCCCATGTGCGGCAGCCACCGGCCAACTGCCCGTGGCAATGGCCCTGGCCCCGGCCGACTGCACGGTTTTCGCGGTTCCGGCATCCCAGACATTATAAAGGATCACCGGATCCGATTTGACGTGAAGCGCCTTGAAGCTCCGGGCCTTGCTGGCTTGATCCATTCGTTTCTCCTGCGAAAAGGTTAAAAACTGCCTCTGTTACCTTCCCTTGAAAAGGGTGCCAAAAATACCCCGCACAATGCGCCGGCCGGTCGTACCCTTCATTTCCTTGATGAAGGCCTTGGTCAGCGCGGCGCCGATCCCGTCTTCCTGCCGGGGTTTGCGCGAGGTCGACCGCCCCACCCGCGCGCCGGAATAGCGTCGGCCGGTCTTGAATTCGCGCAAGGCCAGATTTTTTTCCTCTTCCTCTTTTCGCTCGGCTTCCTCTGCCTCTTTGGCCGCCTCTTCTGCACGTTTCTTCAGCATCTCAAAGGCGGAATTCCGGTCAATCTCGCTTTCGTATTTTCCCTGAATTGGTGACGCATCGATAACGGCTTTGCGTGTCTTGTCATCAATCGGCCCCAGCCTGGAGCTTGGCGGGCGGATCAACGTGCGCTCGGCCATGCCGGGGATGCCTTTCTTCTCGAGAAACGAGGTGACAGCCTCGCCCACGCCCACTTCGCGAATGGCATCCTCGATCGAGAACCGCGGATTGTCGCGATAGGTTTCCGCCGCCAGCATCAGGGCCCGGCGATCGCGCGCGGTAAAAGCCCGCAAGGCATGCTGCACCCGGTTGCCAAGCTGGCCAAGAATGTCCTCGGGGATGTCATCCGGGTTCTGGGTAACAAAATAAACGCCAACACCCTTTGAGCGGATCAGACGCGCCACCTGCTCGACCTTGTCAACCAGCGGTTTTGGCGCACCGTCAAACAACAGGTGCGCCTCATCAAAGAAAAACACCAGCTTCGGTTTGTCGGGATCCCCCACCTCGGGCAGCTCTTCAAACAGCTCGCTCAGCAACCACAACAGCGATGTGGCATAAAGGCGGGGCGAACTCATCAGCTTGTCAGCCGCCAGAATGTTGATCCGGCCCCGGCCCGTGTCATCCTTCAGCATCAGATCGGAAAGTGCGAGTGCCGGCTCTCCGAACAGATGCGTGCCCCCCTGATTCTCCAGCACCAGCAACCGGCGCTGAATGGCCCCGATCGAGGACGGGGAAACGTTGCCGTATCGCAGTGTAACGTCGCCCGCGTTTTCACCGAGCCAGACCAGCAACGCCTGCAAATCCTTCAGATCCAGAAGCGGCAGCCCCTGTTCGTCGGAGATACGAAAAGCGATATTCAGCACCCCTTCCTGTGCCTCGGTCAGTTCAAGCATGCGGGCCAGCAGCAGCGGCCCCATTTCGGCAACCGTCGTACGCACCGGATGGCCCTTTTCGCCAAACAGATCCCAAAAGGTGACCGGAAAGGATTCGTAGCGATAATCGGAAAACCCGATTTTTTCTGCCCGGCTGGTAAAGGCATCATGCAGTTTGAAATCCGCAGAGCCCGCTTGGGCCAGCCCCGACAGATCGCCTTTTACGTCCGACAGAAAAACCGGCACCCCCGCCGACGAAAAGCTTTCGGCCAGGATTTGCAGGGTCACGGTTTTGCCCGTGCCCGTTGCACCGGCAATCAGGCCGTGCCGGTTTGCGTATCTGAGAATCAGGTTTTGCGGCTCTTTATAGTCTGTTCCACCACCACCAACGAAAATTTGATCACCCGGCACACCCGACTCCCTCGTTTGAAAAACTTTGTATTTTGAAAATACATTCTTAATCAGTTTTTGCCAGTGTTACCCTGTTCATGGGCCCAGTCCTCGGGCGCAGGAACTTACTTCCTCCCTGTCAGACTGGCCGCGCCAAAATTGGTGCGGCCCTTTTTCATGCGGATTTCAAGACCATATGCGGATTATTTCCTGTTGACCGGTGCGACGAAACGCCGTAGTTTCGGCCCTACGATGAGGTCGGCCAGTCCGACGGGGAGAAAATCTTGGGGAAAGGGTCTGTCAACAGGGCCCTTTTTCTTTCTCTGATCTTCTGAAATTCATCTGATTATCGGTGCGGCCCTTGCCGATGTGGCAAAGTTTAGCGCAGTGTCCCCAAAGACCAGGCAAATGGCACCTGACTTCGCCTTTATGACGTGTTAAATCACCGTGGACGACCACCAGGAGTGACGGAAAACCATGTCAAAATCTTTGAAAATTCTTTCGACAATCAGCCTGCTTGCCTTTGCCAGCGGCGCCTTTGCCCAAGACACACAGCCTGCGGCCGGGACCGAGACGCCCGCGGCCGGCAGTACGGACTCACCCGCTGCCGACACCGAAAAACCCGACTTGCGCCAGCCTGCAAGCGAAAGCAATCCGCTCGGCCTGCAGGAAGGGCAAACCGTTGTCGATGAAAATGCGCCCGGCACGGTCTACGTCAAGGAAAAGGTCGGAGACTGGGAGATCCGCTGCACCCGCGTTCCCGAAGGCGAAAAAGAGCCCTGCCTGATCTATCAGTTGCTTCGTGACACCGAAAACAACGCGCCGGTTGCCGAAATTACGATGTTTGCCCTGCCCGAAGGCCAGAAAGCCGCTGCAGGGGCCACGATCATCACACCGCTGGAAACCCTGCTGACCAGGCAACTGACACTTGCCGTCGATGGCGGGCCGACAAAACGCTATCCCTTCACCTGGTGTTCGGCCAACGGATGCTATGCGCGTATCGGATTCAGCAATGCGGATGTTGCAAGCTTCAAGCGCGGCGCAAAGGCCACCATCACCATTGTTCCGGTCGTGGCGCCGACAAAGGAAATCAAACTGCCGGTTTCCCTAACCGGTTTCACCAAGGCTTATGATACGGTCAAAGAACTGAACACGCACGAATAGATCGCGCCTGCCTGAGCAATTATACAAAAGCCGCCCCTTTGACCGGGCGGCTTTTTCCGTTCAGGGAAATTTGCGCAGCGCCAGCACGGCATTCAACCCGCCAAAGGCAAACGCGTTTGACAGAACAACATCGACCTTTGCCTCGCGCGCCACATTCGGCACGACATCCAGAGAGCATTCCGGATCGGGTTCTTCATAGCCAATGGTGGGCGCAATCACGCCCTCCTGCAATGCCATGACACAGGCCAGCAGTTCCACTGCACCGGTGCCGCCAATCAGATGGCCATGCATGGATTTCGTCGATGAGATCATCAGGCGGTCCGCATGGCGCCCGAAAACCTCGGCCACGGCGGCGCATTCCGTCTTGTCATTTGCTGCGGTGCCGGTGCCATGGGCGTTGATGTATCCGATCTCTTCGGGGTTGACCCCTGCGTCGCGAACCGCCCCGGAAATGGCCTTTGCCGCACCGCGCTTGGATGGCATCACGATATCGGCCGCGTCCGAACTCATGGCAAACCCGACCACCTCTGCCAGAATATCCGCACCGCGCGCCTGTGCATGTTCCAGTTCCTCGAACACGAAAACAGCGGCACCTTCCCCCTGTACCATCCCGTTGCGGTTGGCCGAGAAAGGCCGGCAGGCATCGCGGCTCATGACCCGCAGCCCTTCCCAGGCCTTTACACCGCCGAAACAGAGCATCGATTCCGACCCGCCGGTCACCATTGCCGGCACCATGCCACTGCGAATCATGTTGAAGGCCTGTCCCATCGCGTGGTTGGACGAGGCACATGCGGTGGCAACCGTATAGCTGGGCCCCTGCAGGTTATAGGTGATGGAAACATGGGATGCGGCGGCATTGTTCATCAGTTTCGGAACGACAAAGGGATGCACCCGGTTCTTGCCATCTTCATAAACCGTGCGATAGTTTTCATCCCAGGTATTCACCCCGCCGCCCGCCGTGCCCAGCACCACGCCCGACCGCGCGGCAAGTTCGCCTTCAAAGCTGATCCCGGATTGCTCCAGGGCTTCTTTTGCCGCAATCAGGGTAAACTGGGTGAACCGGTCATAAAGCGCAATCTGCTGGCGGTTGAATTCCTTCTCGGGCACAAAATCACGCACCTGACCGCCAATGCGAATGGACAAACGCTCGACATCACGGAATTCAAGCGGGCCAATACCTGACCGGCCTTCCCGCATCGCATCCAATGTCTCGGGCACATTCCGCCCCAGCGCATTGATCGTGCCCTGCCCTGTGATGACAACCCGCTTCATGCGGCCTGTGCAGCGACCAGCCCCTCGACCGCCTTGATGATGGACGAGACCGAAGAAATGTCAAACTCACTTTCCTCGGGATTGTTGGCGTTGAAGGGAACAGTAATGTCAAAAGTCTCTTCGATCGAAAAAATCGATTCGACCAGCGCCAGGCTGTCGATGCCCAGATCTTCAAGCGAAGCCTCCGGCTTTACATCGGATATATCCAGCGCCGCCTGTTCAGCGATAATCGAGATCACTTTGCTTTTTACCGTGTCTGCCATGGTCGTCTGTCCCTTTGCTCAGGCGTATTTAGTCATTCCGAGCCGGTTTTGAAACCGCTTTCTGAATTTCGGCGATTTGTTTCATCATTTTCGGCAATCGTCGCTGGGCTTTTTGTATTTCGATCTGGGTTTCCATTCTGACCGCCGGGCTGCCCAAGAGAACCCGCCCCGACGGTGCATTGGTGAAAATCTTGGTTGCCCCGCCGGCAACCACATCATCGCCGACGAAAATATTGTCACTGACACCGCACTGACCTGCCAGAACCACCCGGCTGCCAATGCGCGAGGATCCGGCAACACCAACCTGACCGCAAAGCAGGCAGTCTTCGCCTACCTCGACATTGTGGCCGATATGCACAAGATTATCGAGCTTGCTGCCCCGACCGATGCGGGTTGCCCGGATCGTGCCCCGGTCAATCGTCGTGTTCGCGCCCAGTTCCACATCGTCACCGATCTCCACATTCCCGAGGGAATGGATACGCGTCCAGCTCTGCTGTGTTGCCGCAACATCGGCCCCAAGACTGTCACGCACCTGCTCGACCGTTGATTTTTCCGGAGTGACAAACGAAAATCCGTCGGCCCCGACAACCACACCGGGCTGGGCGATGAACCGGTCTCCGATCACCACCCGCGCCCCGATTTTCGTACCGGAAAGCAACAAGGCCCACGCCCCTATGACGGCATCTGTGCCGATGGAGACATGGCTGTCAATGCGCGCCCCCGCCCCGATCCGCACCCCCGCCTTGATCTCGACAAAGGGGCCGATGCAGGCGCCTTCGCCTATGCTGGCGGTTTTGTCGATGACGGCAGTCGGGTGAATGCCCTCTGCAATACCCGGCCCCGGATCCAGAATCTGTGTGACACCCGACATTGCATAACGCGGACGCGGTACGAAAATTGCGGCCTTCAGCCCAAGAGCCTGCCAATCGGCACCCGGCCACAGAATGGCGGCCTGTGCCTGCCCCTGCGTCAGACCGCCTGCGTATTTCTCATCCATCGCCAGGGCCAGATCGTCGGGGCCGGCCCCGGCCGGTTCGGCGGCGGATCTGACTTTCAGATCAACCGCACCGACGGCCTTGGCCCCAAGTGCGGCAGCAATTTCCCTGATGCTGTAGTTCATCCCGGTCCCTCATGGTGGCGGTTGTGGCCACCTTCGGGAAAGATTTAGCCCCGAACGGCCCGTAATGCCACCCCGGCCTTGGCCAGCGCGTTGAATATCTTTGCATCCCGCCCGTAAACGTCGCGTCGATAGTTCATCCGCCCCTTGGCCGTGGTAAAAGCCGTCCGGTAAATCAGGTGCACCGGCACCGGTTTTTTCAGATCTATCCTGGTCTCTTTTCCGGTAGCAAGGACCGACTGGAAATAGGCCTCGGGGTTCGACATCTGCTTTTTCAGCAGTTCATAGGCAAAATCGAACGGTTGCTGCAGGCGAATACAGCCGTGGCTGAAGGCCCGGACGTTGCGCCCGAACAGTGATTTCGTCGGCGTGTCGTGCAGATAGATATTATAGGGATTGGGGAACATGAATTTCACCAGCCCCAACGCGTTCCGGTTCGACGGTTTCTGCTGCAGATTGAACGGGAAGGTCTTGTCATTATATTGCGAGAAATCCACGCCGCTCCGGCTGACTGTACGGCCGCGGGAATCAACTACCTTGAGATAGCTGACCGCATTCGGATTGCGTTTCAGCAGGGGCAGATATTCCTTGACGGCGATAGAGCGCGGCACATTCCATGTGGGATTTACAATCATGAATTCCATGACATCCGAAAACTCGGGCGAGCGGCGGTCATTTTCGTTTTTGCCAACAACCGACCGGGTGGAAAAGGTGACCTTGCCATTGTCGATGATCTTGGCGGTGAAGTCTGTCAGATTCACCAGAATATGGCGCTTGCCACGCGGGAAATTCATCCAGCGTTCACGCTCCATTGCCACGATGATCTGCTGCAGGCGCTTTTCAACGGGTTTGTTTATTTCGGCAATCGTGCTTTTGCCGGCCACACCATCGGCCGGCAGGCCGTGCTCGAACTGAAACAGTTGCACAGCCTTTTGCAGGGCCGCATCATAGCTTTGCGAGGCTGAGCGACGCATGTAGCCCATGGCTACCAGACGGTTGCGCAAGGCAACAACCTGGGCGCCACTTTGCCCCGGCTTCAGGGATTTGGCGCCAACCTTTGGCCCCCATCCGCCCTTGGCCAGCTTTTTTTCCAGTTGCAGCTTTGCTTTCATCAGCCGCAGGTATTCCGGCGTTTTGGGCGCAAGGGCCTTGATAAAGCCGGCAGGCGAGCTTTTGGCGAAGGCATTCAGGGTCGACAGCCGGTCATGCCGCGGAATCTTGCGGACAATTCCACTGTCAATCCGGCGTGGGTTGACGATGCCCGAGCGGATGTCGGAGGCATATTGCAGGAACATTCTGCTGAGCTGGACTTCCAGCTTGCCACGTTCGCGCGGTGTGCGTGCCGCTTTCAGCGCCGCCTTGATGACCTTGGGATCATAACGTTTTACCGGCAATCCGTGATCCCCCGCCTTGGCCAGGGCCGCCAGAAACGCCCGACGGCGCGAACTGTCCTTGCCCCCGCGGGATGTCCAGATTCCCTTGTAGCCTCGCGCGCGGTAAAACTCGGCAAGCGCCTTGTCGCCCGCGGCCGCCTCGGCCACGGCCTGACTGAAAGCGGTAACTCTTGTTTCCGCCTGCCCTGTTGCCGCCGACAAAAAGAACGCGCCCAAAAGCGCCAGAACCGTCATGAAACGCTGATATGTCCGCAGGTGTGACTGAATGCCCGTCATCCTGTACCTCTGAATATGTCAAATACCACCCACTGCCCTACGGGCAACGTGTGGTACACACTCCGGCCTTGCGTGTCACAAGTCCACTCACAATCGTGACAAAAGCCAGATCTGTCATGCTTTGGCAACACAAAACCAAAAAAGGCCTGTCCGTCATGACACCCTGTCAGTTTCAGCAATTTTTTGCCTATTTTCCTTGCGCCAGGGAAATTCAGTCAATTCAGGGTTGGTTGCCGATTCGATCTGTGCAATAACGGCCTTGCATCTGGGGACAAGATGAAAAATCAGCGTGTTGAAAGCACGTTGCATAGGGCAATTGGGACAGGCGCTATCACGATGATATCACAGACAAAATCTCGCATGACCAGGCGTGGGTTGCTGGGGGCGTTTGCCGCCACAACACTGGTCGCCGCACCGACATATTCCAAAGCCGCCGGGTTCCTGCGGGGCGCAGGCGACATCCGCCGCGTTCGCATGTATTCCGGCCGCACTGGTGAAGCAATCGACACAATCTACTGGATTGAGGGCAAATATATCAAAGATGCCCTGAAAGAGATCAACTATTTCATGCGCGACTGGCGCGAAGACGCGGTGATCAGCATTGATACGCGCACTGTCGATATCGTGGCCGCAACGCATGCGCTGCTGGATGTGAGCGAACCCTACATGCTGTTGTCAGGCTATAGAACGCCAAAAACCAATGCGATGCTGCGGTCCAGATCACGCAAAGTCGCCAAACATTCCCTGCACATGAAGGGCGAAGCCAATGACCTGCGCCTGAAATCACGCTCGGTCAGCCAGATATACAGGGCCGGCCTGGCCTGTGGCGCCGGCGGCGTCGGCAAATATTCCCGTTCCAATTTCGTGCATATGGATTGCGGTCAGGTCCGCACTTGGGGCAGTTAATTCCATCCACCCGACCCACACAATAAAACGCTCCGCTTCGGGGCGTTTTTATTAGCACCTGAAGAACAATCATATGCAAATTCATACTGCTTGCATCCGGCTCCTGTGCTATGCTGATTGCGGATCACATTATAGAATCCATGGAGGGGCAAAAAAATGAAACCGACCGCACTGATAATTGGTTTGATGGTATCTGCAAATGCCAGCTTTGCCGGTAACCTGACCGAGCCGGTCATAGAGCCGGAAGTCATTGCCGAGGATACGGCAGCAACAAGCAGCGGCGGACTGCTCATTCCGATTTTTCTGGTGATTCTGCTGGCAGCAGCCGCCAGTTCATCCGGTGGAGGTGGTGGACTGGGTGGGCTGGATTAGCAGTCGCTTGAAATTGCGGAACAAGGCATTTCTTTCAGCGTCTGCTGTGGCTGTCCCTGCGTGTATATAATGCTATTTTGCTATTGAACCTGCCTTCCGGTGCGCCCGGGAGGGTTCTGCTTTGCTTTCGATCAGCGGCAAAAACTGCGCATAAAAAAAACGCCGGCACAAGGCCGGCGTCAAGTTATTGAGGCAGGTTTCATACAGGCAAGAAACCTATCGAGCAGTAAGGTCTTTATAAGCCTTCGGCCGCCCATGTCCAAGCTAAAAGTTTGAAAACTCTGGAAAGCCTTGTTAGCTTCGTGGTCAATCAGCCGCAGAACCGCAAGGATTGTTGCCAAAATGAAATCAAAGTTTCTCGCCGCACTACCCACATTTTTTTCAGGTTTCATCATTCTGGCTTTGGTCGGCACGGCCAATGCAGCGCCCCGCTATGGCATAGCTATGTATGGAGACCCTGCCCTACCACAGGATTTTGTGTCTCTTCCCTATGTCAATCCGGATGCCCCCAAGGGCGGCAAGATCATTTTTGGCGAGGCCGGCGGGTTTGATTCACTCAATCCCTACATTTTGAAAGGCCGTGCCCCCTGGGGCATTCGCGCCCATGTTGTCGAGACACTTATGGGGCGAAACTGGGACGAGCCATTCTCGCTTTATGGTTTATTGGCCGAATCGATCGAAGTCGGCGCGAATCGCGAATGGGTCGAATTCACCCTGCGTCCCGAGGCAAAATTTTCCGATGGCAGCCCGGTTACGGTCGAGGATGTCCTGTGGTCGTTTGAAACCCTCGGCACGAAAGGCCACCCGCGATATTCAAAAAGCTGGTCAAAAATCGAAAAGGCCGAGGCCACCGGCCCGCGCAGTATCCGGTTTACATTCAATACGGTTGATCGGGAGCTGCCCCTGATTCTGGGACTGCGGCCAATACTGAAAAAGGCGCAATGGCAGGGGCATGATTTTTCAAAAAGCGGCGTGGACATCGTGCCCGTCGGATCCGGCCCCTATGTGGTGGACAGTTTCAAACCGGGTGAGTTCATCACCTTCAAGCGAAACCCGGATTACTGGGGCAAGGATCTGCCCATCAACCGGGGCCGCAACAACCTGGATGTCATCCGCTATGATTATTATGCAGATGCCTCCGTCCTTTTTGAGGCATTTCGGGCCGGAGAAACCAGCGTGTTCCGGGAAGGCAGTGCCGCAAAATGGGAAAACAGCTATGATTTTCCGGCCATCCGCTCAGGTGACATCGTCAAGTCTGAAATCCCGCACCAGCGCCCGACCGGCATTCGCGGGCTGGTCATGAACACGCGCCGCGATCTGTTCAAGGACTGGCGCGTGCGCGAAGCAATGATCACGGCCTTCAACTTTGAATTCATCGACGCGGCGCTGAACGGCAAGCCTCTGCCGCGCATCACCTCTTATTTCGCAAATTCCGTGCTGGGCATGCGTCCGGGGCCGGCCGAGGGCAAAGTCAGGCAGTTGCTGGCGCCTTTTGCCGACAGCCTGCTGCCGGGGGCGCTGGAGGGCTACACATTTCCCGTATCGGACGGAAGCGAGCGAAACCGGAAAAACATTCGCCGCGCCATGGGTTTGCTGGAACAGGCCGGCTGGACGGTTCAGGACGGGGTGATGAAAAATGCCAGGGGAGAGCCCTTCGCCTTTGAAATCCTGCTGCGGCAGGGTGCAAGTGAGAACGGCGCGATTGTCGACCTTTATACCGAGGCCCTGAAGCGGCTGGGGATCACACCGACCGTCACCATCATCGACAGTGCGCAATACAAGGAGCGCACCGACAAATACGACTTTGACATGACCTATTACCGGCGCAGCCTTTCGCTGAGCCCCGGCAACGAACAACGCCTGTACTGGGGCAGCAAAGGGGTTACCCAACCCGGCACGCGCAACTGGATGGGGATGAATTCCCCGGCGGCGGATTCCCTGATCGACACGATCCTGAATTCCCCGACACAAGAGGATTTTCGCGCCGCAACCCGGGCGCTTGACCGGGTTCTGACCAGCGGCCGGTATGTGATCCCGTTCTGGTATTCCAATGTGTCGCGTCTGGCCCATATCCGGCAATTGCATTATCCTGAACATCTGCCGATTTATGGTGACTGGATCGGCTTTCTGCCGGATGTCTGGTGGTATGAGGAGTAACGCGCCATGCTGATACGTCTTTTTCTGATCGCAGCCCTGCTGGGGCTTTCGGCCTGCGCCACTGTCGAAGGGATGGGGCGCGATATTTCTGCCGGCGCACGCAAAGTCAACAACATGTTGTGAAATCACTTGCCCCAGATCGTTTAACCCGGTTTACCTGACGAATGGATAACGGTTTGCCGGGTTGACGATATGCAAAACAATGTGACGCAAAAGCTTCTTGCCGAGTTCATCGGCACCATGTTTCTGCTGATCGGCGTGGTCGGATCCGGCATCATGGGGGAAACGCTTGCCCAGGGGAACACCGCCATCGCCCTGCTGGCCAATGCCATCGCAACCGGCTGCATCCTCTATGCCCTGATCACAACGCTTGGCCCGGTGTCCGGCGCGCATTTCAATCCGGCAGTGACCCTGGCCTTTGCCCTGCGCAAGGAACATGCCTGGCGCAATTTTGTCCCCTATGTCCTGGCGCAGGTCGCCGGCGGCATTCTCGGGGTCTGGCTGACACATCTGATGTTTGACCTGCCGATTCTGCAATTGTCGGTGCACCTGCGCACCGGCACCGGTCTGTGGAGCAGTGAAATCATTGCCACCTTTGGCCTGCTGTTTGTCATCTTTGGTGGCATTCGCCATCGCCCGGATACGGTGCCCACACTGGTGGCGCTGTATATCACCGGCGCCTATTGGTTCACCTCATCAACCAGCTTTGCCAACCCGGCTGTGACCATCGCGCGTGGACTGTCCGATACATTTGCGGGCATTGCGCCACAAAATGTTGTCATGTTCATTGCCATGCAACTGGTTGGGGTCTGCGTCGCAGCGATGATACTGCCGCGGCTTTTTCCACACGAAGACTGAACAGCCCGTCTTGCAACGGACCCGCGCGCATCGTAGCACGTTCCGCATGACCCGTGACTCCACCCGATGCCCGGCGCCCTTCAACATGGCCGCCCATGTCCTGCAACATGCAGAAAGGTTGCAGGACAAACCCGCGCTGATCATCGCCAAGCGCGACCAACCCGCCGAAATCTGGCGCTATTCGCAACTGGAGCAAGCGATACGCGGCACAGCCACCGGCCTGCTGCAACAGGGGCTGAGGCCTGGTGAGCGGATACTCATGCGGCTGGGCAACACCGTCGAGTTTCCATTGACGTTTCTTGCCGCACTGGCCATCGGTGCGGTCCCTGTGCCAACCTCCGCCGCCCTGACAGAACCCGAAGTGCAGCGGATAATCCGCGAACTGGCCCCCGCGCTGATCGTTGCCGCGCCAAACGTCCCCTGCCCCACGCGCGCCGATTGCCCGGTCGATTGCCCGATCGTGCAGACAAGCCGGCTGGAACAGTTTCATGCCCTTCCTCCGGCGGACTATGACTTTGGCGATCCCGACAGGTTGGGATACATCATCTATACATCCGGGACATCGGGCAAACCCATGGCTGTGTGCCACGCCCATCGCGCGGTCTGGGCCCGCCGGATGATGTGGCAGGGCTGGTATGGATTGGGGCCGGATGACCGGATGCTGCACGCGGGTGCCTTCAACTGGACCTATACTCTGGGCACCGGGTTGATGGATCCGTGGAGTGCAGGCGCCACCGCGATCGTTCCGGCCCCCGGCAGCCGCAGCGAGGACCTCCCCGAACTGATGAAAACCCATGGGGCAAGCATTTTTGCCGCGGCACCGGGGGTCTACCGGCAAATGCTGAAGACCTGCAACAAACTGACCCTGCCCGATCTGCGGCATGGCCTGTCTGCCGGTGAAAAGCTGCCGGATCTGACGCGTCGGAAATGGGCCGATGCCACCGGCACCCCGATATACGAGGCCTTCGGCATGTCTGAGTGCTCGACATTCATCTCCGGCTCACCGGCCCGGCCTGCACCGGAAGGCACCCTTGGCTTTCCCCAACCGGGCCGGCATGTTGCAATCGTGGACAAAAACGGAACCCCCTTGGAGCCGGGCGGCGAAGGCACCATTGCAATTCACCGCTCCGATCCGGGGCTGATGCTGGGCTACTGGCAAGCCGAAACCGAAACACGGGCACGGTTTTGCGGCGACTGGTTCCTGACGGGCGACTCGGGCCTGCTCTGCCCGGATGGTGCGATCCGCTACATGGGCAGAACCGATGACATGATGAATGCCGGCGGTTACCGGGTTTCACCGATCGAGGTTGAACAGGCACTGTGCACGCATCCCGAGATCACCGAGGCCGCCGCTGTTGAGGTTGCCGTCAAACAGGGGGTCACGGTGATTGCGGCCTTTTATAGCGGGCCTGCCGCTCTGGACGACGCCGCGCTCAGCCATTACATCGCCAGCAGGCTGGCACGCTACAAGCAGCCCCGTATTTATTGCCACGTGACAGAACTGCCCAAAGGGGCTAACGGTAAACTCTTGCGTCGGCATTTGCGGCAACAGTTCGAGGCAGATCATGATACAGCTTGACCTATATTCAGATCCCATCTGCCCCTGGTGCTATATTGGCTGGACCTGGCTGAGCCGTGCCATGGAAAGCACCCCCGACCAACCGTTCGATCTGCGCTGGCGCCCCTTTCAGCTCAACCTTGGCATGCCAAAGAACGGCATGGAGCGCGCTGCCTATCTCGAGGCAAAGTTTGGCGGGCAGAGCGGTGCCGTTCAGGCTTATGCGCCCATCCTGAAAACCGCGCAAGAGGCCGGGCTGAACATTGATTTCGCCGCGATCGAGCGCACGCCGAATACACTGGATGCGCACCGCCTCATTCACTGGGCCGGCCTTGAGGGATGCCAGACCCCGGTGGCCGCATCGCTGTTCAGGGCCTATTTCAACCAGGCCCGCGACATTGGCGATGCGAATGTGCTGGCAGAGATCGGCGAAACTGCCGGAATGGACCGGGCGATGCTGTTGCGCCTGCTGGAAAGTGACGCGGACAAAGCGGAAATACGCGCGCAGGACAAAGCCGCCCGCGATATGGGCGTAACGGCGGTGCCGACCTTCATTCTGGCCCGACACTATGTGCTGAACGGCGCGCAGCGGCCGGAACAATGGCAAAAGATCATGGCTGAAATCACCGCAGCCGGACCTGCACCCGAGACAGAAAAGAACGGCCCGACATGCTGATCGCCCATCCGCCCGCCGGCGACATCCTTGCAAAAACCCGCACGACAACCACCCGCCCATTGATCGGCCTGGTT
>JALSRG010000017.1 GCA_026984915.1 Marinosulfonomonas sp.
AGTGGTGCCCCCACACGGACTCGAACCGCGGACCTACTGATTACAAATCAGTTGCTCTACCAGCTGAGCTATAGGGGCACGCGGCTGGATTTACTTGTTTGGTTCGCCGGGTGCAAGCCTTTTAATACCCTCTTCCCCGTGAACTTTTGGTCACCAGAAATACCGCAATCAGGCCGACCAGAATAACCAGTACGGCTGCGGGTGCCGCCTCGCCTATGTTCTCCAGTGACGCGGCATCATAAACCCGGGTCGACAGGGTGTTGAAATTGAACGGGCGCAGCAGCAGGGTCGCCGGCAGTTCCTTGACGCTGTCGACAAAGACCAGCAGCAGCCCGGTTGCAACAGAGCCGCGGATCAGCGGCACGTAAACCTCTCTCAGCGTGCCGGTCGCACTCCTCCCCAGCGAGCGCGCCGCCATGGGCAGACTGGGCGAAATCCGCCCCATGGCGGAATCGACAGCCCCTTGGGCGATGGCAAAGAAGCGCACACAATAGGCATAGATTATGGCAAAGGCCGAGCCCGTCAGAACAAGCCCGATATCCATGCCGGTCAGGGCTTGGATTGTGTCGGCCAGAGTATGATCCAGGGCAGCCAGCGGGATCAGCACGCCGACGGCCAGAACCGCCCCTGGCGCAGCATATCCGATGGTGGTGAAGGGCAGCAGCAGGCGCGGCAGGCGGCTGCGTGTCAACCGGACGCCGTAAACCAGAAACAGTGCGGCCAGCATGGTCAGAACCGCAGCCCATCCCCCAACCAGCAGTGTGTTGCCAAAGGCCCGCAGCAAGGCCGGATCCTGCCAGCGCCCGGCATTTTCCAGGGCGTGGCGCAAAATAACCCCGCCGGGCAACAAAAAGCCGACAGCAAACGGTATCAGGCATAACCCGGTGGCGATCCATGCCCGGCCTCCGCTCAGTTGAACCGGCAGTATAGGCCGGTGGTGGCGGGCGGCATTGTGAAATTTCTGGCGGCGGCGCGACGCCTTTTCAAGCCCCACCAAGGCCAGAACCAACAGCAGCACCACGCCGGCGATCTGGGCAGCCCCGCCGGCATTGTTGCTTTCCAGCCAGACCGAAAAAATACCCGTGGTCAGGGTTTGCACCGCAAAGAAATCCACCGTGCCGAAATCCGAGACCGTTTCCATCATGACAATGGCCATGCCCGCAGCAATCGCCGGGCGGGCCAGCGGCAAACCAACCCGCAAGAAACGCCCCCAGGGGCCGGCGCCCAACGCCTGCGCCACTTCATAAGTGCCCCCGGATTGTTCACGAAACGCAGCGCGGGCCAGAAGAAACACATAAGGATACAAAGCCGCCGAGAGCACCACCACCGCGCCAATGCGCGACCGGATTTCCGGGAACCAGTAATCGCGGGCATTCTGCCAGCCAAAAACGCTGCGCAGCGCGGTTTGCACCGGGCCGGCATATTCCAGAAAATCAACCAGCGCATAGGCGCCGACATAGGCGGGGATGGCCAGCGGCAACAACAGCAAACCCTGAAACCACCGCGCGCCGGGAAAGCGGTACATGGTCAGCAACCAGGCAGCCCCCGTTCCCACCATTGCCGAAACCAGCCCCACCGCCGCCATCAGCAACAAGCTGTTGGACAAGTAGCGCGGCAGGGTTGTCGACAAAAGATGCGGCCAGATATTTTCAACCGGGTGAAAGGCGATCCAGACCACAGCCAGAATGGGCAGCAGCACAAGCATGGCAATAGCCGCGGCAACAACCGACCATATATCCGGGCGGAACCGGGGGAGGGCCCCGGCGCGCGCCGCCCCTTCTTGAGTGTTTTGCTCAGCCATTCTTCTGCGCCTACCTCAAACAGGTTTCACTGTAAAGAAATCCCCGCTACTGTGCGCCGCAATTCTTCGGGAGGCGCAGATATCATGCAGATTGTCTTTCATATCGGGGCCCATGCAACCGATCAAGGAAAGCTGTTGAAAAGCCTGTTCCGAAGCAAAAGCATCCTGGCCGGCAGGGGTGTTGCCGTCACCGGCCCCGGCCGCTATCGTGGGCTGCTGCAGGAAACGCTGGCGCGTCTGGATGACGCGCAGCCCGCGCCGGACGCGCGCGATGTGCTGCTGGATGCCATTCTGGACGAAGACACCCCCGACCGGGTTATCCTTTCCAACGACAGTTTCATCTGTTTTCCCGGCCAGATCCTGGCGGAGCAGATGTTCTATGCGGCCACGACCGAGAAAATCATGAAACTCGTCAATCTCTTTCCCGATGACCAGTTGGAGTTTTTTCTGGCGCTGCGCAATCCGGCCGGATTCATCCCGGCGGCGCATGAACTGGTGCCCAGGCTTTCCTTTGAACAGTTTCTGCGTGGCACCAACCCGCTGCATCTGCGCTGGTCGCACATGGTCCGCCGCATCCGCGAGGCCGCCCCCCAGGCCACCGTGACGGTCTGGTGCAACGAAGACACGCCGCTGATCTGGGAACGCCTGTTGCACGCGCTTGCGGCGACGGATCCGGCAACCGAACTGAACGGCATCCATGATCTTCTCGAAGAGATCATGACACGCGAGGGCATGCAGCTCATGCGCGGTTTCATCCAGAAAAATCCACCGCGAAGCCAGGCCCGCAAACAGCGTATCATCGAGGCGTTTCTTGACAAGTTTGCCCGTCAGGACATTCTCGAAGAAGAACTGGACGCCCCCGGCTGGACCGAGCAACTCGTCTCGCAACTGACTGATATATACGAGGCGGATGTTGAAGACATCCGGCAGATGCAGGGGGTGCGGTTCATCGCCCCCTGAAATCACATGCCCAGCGCTTCCTTGTACATTTCAAGAACGGCTTCCTCTTCGGCCAGATCCTGCGCATCACGTTTGCGCAGGGCGACAACCTTGCGCATGACTTTCGTATCATAGCCCCGCCCCTTGGCTTCGGCCATAACCTCTTTCTGGGCGTCGGCAATATCCTTCTTCTCGGCCTCCAGGCGTTCGTAACGCTCGATAAACTGGCGCAATTCGTCGGCGGTCACTCGATAGGTGCTGTCAGAAGTCTGGTCGTTCATGGGGGCCTCCCGATTCTGGTGACGAAAACAGTTCCCTATCCGCCAACAGACTGTATCGCAAGGGGCGGAATTCAGAATGCGGGTTGCCTGCACCAAACCGATCCGCTAGGGCACCGACAAAGAAAGGGAATGCAATGGAATATCTGATCTGGGCAGGTGCGGCCATATCTCTGATGGGCCTGGGTGGCCTGATCAACTGCATCCGCCTGGCCGTCAAGGCCAAGCGCGCCAAGCTGCCGGATTCGGAAATGCGGGCGCGGCTGCAACGCATTGTCGGGCTGAACATGGCCGCCCTGTTTCTGTCCTTCATCGGCCTGATGATGGTCGTGGTCGGCATTCTGCTGAAATAGGATCCGGGCCTAGATCACGTCAAGCGCTTCGAACTTCATGCCGTTCTTGATCAACTCGCTGATCAGGGGGGCCGGTACCCAGAAGGCTGGGTCTTCCTTGCTGAAGCGCTGCAGGTCCTTGCGCAACTGCAACAGGCCGCGGGCATCCGCCGCCTGCATCGGCCCGCCCCGCCAGCGCGGAAACCCGTAGCCGTGGATCATCACCGTATCAATGTCACCCGGTCGCTGGGCAATTTCCTCCTCGATCAGGCGCGCGCCTTCATTGGCCATGGCAGCCAGACACCTGCGCTGGATCTCGTCCGGTGAAAACTGGCGCGGGCTGATTCCCTTGCGACGGCGCTCCTGTTCGATCAGCGCGATCACTTCCGGGGCTTCTGTCCCCTGACGCTTCCCGGCCTCATACCGATAGTAACCGCGCCCGGTTTTCTGGCCGAACCAGCCAAGCTCACACATCAGATCGCCAATCTCGACATAGCGCGCATTCGGATCCCGCGACGGCGCCAGCCGTTTGCGCCGGGCCCATGAAATATCGCCCCCGGCCAGATCCAGCACCTGATAGGGGCCCAGTTTGAACCCATAGGCCCGCATGGCGCGGTCGATCTCATAGGGCGAGGCCCCGTCTTCCAGCATATAATCGGCGGCCTGCCGGTAGGCGGCAAGAATCCGGTTGCCGATAAATCCGTCGCTCACCCCGGCCCTGACCGCGATCTTGCCCAGCCGTTTTGCCAGCGCGAAACCGGTCGCCACCACCTCGGGCGCGGTCTGTTCGGCCACCACCACTTCCAGCAGTTTCATGATATTGGCCGGCGAAAAGAAATGCAGGCCGATGATGTCCTGCGGCCGGGTGCTGCCCTGTTGCAGCGCGTTGATATCCAGATAGGATGTGTTGGTGGCCAGAACCGCGCCGGGCCTTGCCACTTTTTCCACCGCGTCAAACACCGCGCGTTTTACCGCCATGTCCTCGACCACGGCTTCGATCACCAGATCGACATCCGCCAATGCGGCATAATTCGTCGTGCCTTTCAGGCGGGCCAGCCGTGCGCCTGCCTCCTCTTCGCTGATTCTGCCCTTGAGCGCGGCGCGGGCATAGGTGGATTCCACCCGGCTGATCCCGGCCTGCAGGCTGTCGTCGTCTCTTTCAACCATGATCACCGGCAGACCGGCGTCCAGCAGGCTCACGGCAATGCCGGACCCCATCGTGCCGCCGCCGATCAGCCCGACACTGTTGACCGGGCGGGGGGAGGCCTCGGCCAGTTCCGGCGCCTTGGCCGCCCGGCGCTCGGCAAAGAACGCGTGCCGCAAGGCTGCCGATTCAGGGGTTTTCACCAGATCTTCAAAGGCGGTTCGCTCAAATTCCAGCCCTTCGTCAAATGGCAGCAGCAAAGCGGCCTCGACGCAGTCCACAATCCGTTTCGGGGCGGGCAGCGGGCTCTTCTCCAGCTTCTTGCGCCAGTCGCGCACGGCGGCCTCATAGGCAACCGGATCGGTAAACCCGTCGCGGCGCGCCCGCGTCGGATTCAGCGGCTCCTGCCAGGTCGATACTTCTCGGGCCAGATCGATTCCGGCCTGGTACAGATCCGTCTCGGCGACCGCATCGATCAGCCCGTGTTGCTGCGCCTGTTCGGCGCTGATCGGCTTGCCCAGCAGCATGAGATCCAGCGCCACCTTTGCGCCGCACAGGCGCGGTGTGCGCTGTGTGCCCCCGGCGCCGGGCAGAATACCCAGCGTTATCTCGGGCAGCCCCACGCGCGTGCCGGGGGCCGCCAGACGGTAATGGGCGGCCAGCGCCACCTCGAACCCGCCCCCCAGCGGGGTTCCGTGCAGTGCTGCCACAACCGGTTTGGTCGCGGCCTCGATACGGTTGCAGACCGCCGGCAGCCAGGGATCCTGCGGCGGCTGGCCAAACTCGCGGATATCGGCACCGGCCGGGAAGGTCCGGCCTTCGGCGCGGATCAGTATCGCCCGGGCTTCCGGGTCTGCTTCGGCCCGGTCAATCGCTGCAACCAGCCCGGCCCGCAAGGCATGGCTCAAGGCATTGACGGGCGGGTTGTTGAGGGTGATGACGGCCACCCCCTGATCCAATGCGTAGGTGACAACGTCGCTCATGCTGCTGACTTCCTCGTTTTTCTTTTGCCGGACAGGCCACACAGGCCCGGTTGCCGCAGAATGGCCCGTACCGCGCAAAAAGAAAAGCCCCTGCGGCTGGCAAGCTGTCCGTGGCCGTCGCGTCAGCGCTCAGATG
Organism: Marinosulfonomonas sp.; assembly: GCA_026984915.1. Classification (GTDB taxonomy): domain Bacteria; phylum Pseudomonadota; class Alphaproteobacteria; order Rhodobacterales; family Rhodobacteraceae; genus WFVA01. The sequence continues at coordinate 5,614 of JALSRG010000017.1, forward strand.
GGAAAATTCTCCGGATCATCGTTGACCGGATTTTCTTCCAACGCCTTTTCCAGCTCCACCAGATCTTCGGGCAGCGGCAAGCCCAGGCTTTTGAACTCTGCCAGCTTTTCGCGCAGCTGCTCCTGCAGTTCCAGCCGGTCTTCGGGGCGTTTTTCAATCTCGTCCATCAGCAGGGCTATGCCCGCCTTCAACTGTTCGAAAGCCATATCCTTGATCCTTTCAGCTGTGTTTCGCCGCGCAACTGGCGCAAAACGGGGTTGCCGGCAAGATCGTCAGCCGCTCTTCGGCAATCTTTGCCCCGCATTCGACACAATAACCATACTCGCCCTCATCCATGCGCGCCAGAGCCGCCTGTATCATGCGGATTTCCTGATTGGCCGCATTGCCCATATCCTCAAGCACTTCGTCTTCTTCGCGCTCAATCGCCAGTTCGTCCCAATCCGCCGAATCATGGGAAACCAGCTCATCACTGATGTTCTCCCGGCGCTCTTCCAGTTCTTTCAGACGGGCCTCCAGTTTTGCACGCCGTTCCGCCAAGGTTGTCATCGCGTCCTCCTGTTTTTTCAGGATCATGCTGACGCAAAACGCAATCGGCGGCCTTGATGCAGGTCAAGCCCCGTTTCAGCCGATTTCCATATCCATCGGCATTGCGGTCATTGGTGTTATCTGCGGCAATTCGGTTTCATCTGACGGACCCGGTTCCGCGCCGGTTTCGGGCAATGCCGACAGAGGTTCTGCCAGAGGTTCTGCCAGACCGGCCGCCGCTGCGGCTTGCCCGTCAGGCGGGGGGGCTTCCGGCAGGTCAGCCAGCCCGCCGGCCGGTGCAACCTCATTCACAGGCGGGGCGGCCAGAGGCTCAGCCAGAGGGTCAGTCAAGGGGGCTGCCTGTGGCCCATCTGTCCGCGGACAGGCCGCCGCCGCACCGGCTGCCGCACCGGTCACCGCCCCGTCCGAGACCGCATCCGGCCTCATCAGCCGCACGGCCCGCATGCCGTTTTGCTGCCCGAGACGCACCCGCGCCAGCCTTTGCTTTGGCGCGCTTTCCAGCGACACGTTACCGACAGACCAAAGCGGTATTTGCAGGATATCCCCGGTTTTCAGGCGGCGCAGTTCGGCCAGGGTCAGAAACATGCGGTGCAGGATCGCCTCAACCATTGCATGGGATTCCATCACCTGGTCTTCCAGCGCTTCATGCCAGGATTTGCCCGATCCGCCGGCTTTGGCCGGTTTTCCGGCCGCGGGTTTTACCGGAAAGACCAGACGCAACCGGCCCTGCTTTGCCCCCACGCCAAGGTCAACGCTCAGCCGAAAGACCCGGTACGGCACATCCTCCAGCATCAGCCCCAGCAATCTTGCGTTTTCCGCCCGGCGGGCAAACTGATAGCCGCTGGCCCAGCGCACTTCGGTTTCGGCCGACAACTCGCGCGAAAAGATGGTCAGGAGCCGGTCCAGAAAACCGCTGCACATGGCCGCATCGGTCGCGGTCAGGGCCCGGGGGGCAGCCTGCGCCGGAAGCACCCGGCCCATCGTCTGAATTTCGATCACCGCAGCCACAAGCTGTTCATCGGGGATGGCAACCCCCAGCGCGCCCTCCTCGCCCTGCAACACGATGAGCAGCGGTGCTCCCTCCTCTTCCTCGGCGGCAAGTGTTTCCAGAAATGGCTCCAGCGCGCGTTTTTCCTCTTTCACTTCCAGAACCGTGGCGGCAAGTGACAGTTGCTCTTCGGCGGCTTTTGAAACCGCGATGCGCAGCGCTTTGGCCGGAGTCATCAACGCCGGATTCGGCTCGGGCGCGACCCCCAGTTTCAGGTGCAGCGCCGAATTGCGGCCCTTTTCCTTGTTATCCGTATTCATGCCCATCTTTCTTTCCATCACGGAATGGAAAACAGCATTGCGGCAGTATGGTTACAATTTGGTTTACCGGCGCTTATGCAGCGTCAGCCTGCCACACCGGCAAAATCACCCGGAACGCGGCCCCACCCTGCCCCGGTACATAAGATATGCTGCCACCAAGCCGGTTGATGATTTCGCGGCAGATCGCCAGCCCGAGCCCGGCGCCACCTGCCGCCCGCTGATCACTGAGACGCGAGAATTTCTCGAATATCACCGATTGGCTCTTTTCCGGAATGCCGGTGCCGTTGTCGATAAAATCAATCACCAGCCTGCCGCCCCGTATCCTGGTTTTTATGTGAAGCTCGGGCCTGGGGGCTGTGCAATACTTTCTGACGTTGCTGATCAGGTTGATGAACACCTGGCTCAGTCGGTCGCTGTCCGTCATGATTTCAAGTTTTTCCGCCCCCGTATCGCGATAGATGGCCAGCCGGCACTCACCCTCGTTGACACCGGCGGCCGAAACCGCCCTGTCCAGCACATCCTTCAGCCAGACCGGCTCCAGCGTCAGTTCCACCTGACCGTTTTCAAGCACACTCAGATCCAGCAGATCATCCAGCAGGCGTGTCAGCCTGATGGTCTCGTCATGGATGATGGCGCTATAGCGGGAGCGGTCCGGCGCGGCCAGATCGGCCTCGTTGCACAAGATTTCACTGAAGGCGCGGATCGACGTCATCGGCGTGCGCAACTCATGGCTGATCTGGCTGAGGAACGCATCCTTTTGCACGCTCAGTTCCGTCAGCTTTTCATTGGCTTCGCGCAATTGGCGGGCGGTGCGGGCCAGTTCGACCGATTTCGCCTCCAACTGGCTGGAATACTCCATCATCTGCGCTGTTTCACTGGCCACGGCCATCAGATCGGCCACCGAAACCGAGGCACCGCCGACAATCTGGCCCACCATGGCATGGGCCGTGGCGCCGCCCACCGACCCAGCCAGTTCGCGTTCCAGCCGTTGCAGGAAATCCGGCGAGGGATCGGGCAGATACCCGGCCTTGCCCTGGGCTGCTGCTTCTGCCTGAAACAGCCCCTGCGCCTGATCCGCGCCCAGGATTCTCTGGGCCATGACCAGAAGATCCTCGGCCTCGGCCGCCCCCTGAACCCAGCCGCGCGCACTTTCACTGTGATCGAACACATTGACAACCTGCGCCCCCTGCAACCGCTCCAGCGGGCCCGGAAAACTGACCAGGGATCCGATGCAAAACGCCGACACGTTGAACACCATGCTCCACAACACCGCATGCACCACCGGATCCAGCCCGGATATGCCAAACAGCGCCTGGGGCCGCAGCCAGCCCACACCCCAGGGCCCGTTGTCCAGCACCGCCTGGGACATGACAACATCGCCGCCAAAACTGGGCAGGAACAGGGTGTAGGCCCACAGGCCAAACCCCACCAACAGCCCCGTCGCCGCCCCCCAGCGCGTCGCCCCGCGCCAGAATATGCCGCCCAGCATGGCCGGCAGAACCTGCACGACACCGGTAAAGGAAATCAGCCCGATCGCCGCAAGCGCCGCACCACCGCCGGAAAAGCGGAAATAGGCGTAGCCCAGCGCCAGAATGCCGGCGATGGAAAGGCGTCTGGCCAGCAGGACCACACGCCGCACATCACCGGATTTGGTCGCCCCCTGACGCGCCGTCGCCAGCCAGAGCGGCATGACAATATGGTTGGACACCATCGTCGACAAGGCAATCGCCGCGACAATCACCATCGAGGTGGCCGAGGAAAACCCGCCCAGAAAGGCAAACATTGCCAACCCTTGCCGGCCCTGCGACAGCGGCAGCGTCAGCACGAACAGATCCGGATTGGCCTCTTTCGGCATCAGATCAAGCCCCACCACCGCGATCGGCACGACAAACAGGCTCATCAGCATCAGATACAGCGGAAAGGCCCAGGCTGCGACGGTCAGGTGCCGCTCATCCGCGTTTTCCACCACCATCACCTGAAACATCCGCGGCAGCGTCAGAAAGGCCGCAGCCGAAAGAAAGGTCAGCGAGACCCAGCGCCCCGGCCGCAACGCCCATTCGGAAATGGGTGAGGCATCAATCCGCTGCAGCATTTCCGACGGGCCCGCCCCCAGCCCCCATACAACAAAAAGGCCAACGGCCAGCAGCGCGAGAAGCTTGACCACCGCCTCAACCGCAATCGCGGTCACAACGCCATGGTGGCGCTCATTGGCATCCAGATTGCGGGTGCCGAAGATAATTGTAAACACCGCCAGCCCGGCGGCCACCCAGATCGCGGTGGCGTTGATATCCCCCGGCGCCCACTCGTTTTGGCCCGATCTGGCAAAAACCGAAAACGACAATGTGACGGATTGCAGTTGCAGCGCGATATAGGGGGTGGTGCCGATCACCGCCATCAGGGTGACGATAACGCCCAGCAGGTTGGATTTTCCGTAGCGCGATGAAATCAGATCCGCGACCGAGGTGATACGCTGGCTGCGCCCGATCCGCACCAGCTTGCGCAAAATCCACCACCAGCCCACCATGACAATGGTCGGTCCCAGATAGATCGTTACATATTCCAGCCCGGAGCGCGCCGCATAGCCAACGGCGCCATAGAATGTCCAGGCGGTGCAATAGATCGACAGCGAAAGCGTATAAACCAGCGGCGAGCGCAGCCAGCCGGCGGTGCTGGCCGCGGCCCGGCGCTCGGCCACAAAGGCAATCAGGAACAGCAAGGCGACATAGATCAGGCAAACCACGATCAACAGATTGAAAGACACCATCAGTCGGATTCCCTGCCGGTTCTGGCCTGCACCCCGCCGCTCAGGGCCGGATCCGCCCGATCTTCATTTTCGGTCTGCATGGCCGACCTGTCCAGCTTTCGCGCCAGCACTCCGGTGACAGCAATCAGTCCGATCCAGACGGAAAACAGATAGATCATGCCGGTCGAGGTCATCGGCGCCGACCAGAGCATCGGCAGGAAAATCAGCAGAACCCCCAGAACCGGCAACAGCCGGGCGGCATCAATGATGCGGCGTGTCCGGTAATTTTCACGCGCCAGAAACAGCGGGGGCGGCTTGCCTTTCATGACGAATTCCCGGCAAGCTCCTGAATACACTCAAGAACCTGCGTGTTGGAGAAGGGTTTTGTCATAAACCGCGTTGCCCCCAACCGTTCGGCCATCTCCCGGTCTTTCGTCTGCCCCCGCGCGGTCAGCATCAGCACCGGAAGGCCAGCCGTTTCAGGGTTTGCCCGCAGTTCCTGCAATATGTCAAACCCGCTGCGCCCCGGCAACATCACGTCCAGAACCAGCACATCGGGTTTCACCCGGGCAATGGCCTCTGTGGCCCCCTTGCCGTTGCTGTGGGTCGAGACTTCCCAGCCATCGCGATTGAGCAGAAAGCTGATCGCCTCAACGATATTCGGTTCGTCTTCAATCAAGAGTATTCTCTTGCCCACCTGTCACTCCCCTTTTGACAGCCTGGCGGCGTCGCGCCGTATTCGACTATCCCCAGAATGGGCCGCCCTGTCAAAGGCAGAGTGCATTTCCCTTTTCAGGCCCCGCTGCCAAACCGAGATTTCCCGCCAGCTTGTGCAGATGCACGGGAATGCCCGTCTGACGGCGAAGCCACGCGCGGTTTTGATCCGCCGGCCCATGCCTTGCGTCAGCTTCAGGAGCGCATCCCCTCGCTTCGGGGCAAAGGCAATCCGGTCGGGGGCCGGGGGCCGCCCGGCAGCTATCCCCCCTCGGTCAGGATCGAAAGCTCGCGCCGGGATGCGCAACCTGTACGCGGGCAGACCCGGCAACTGCTGCCAACTGCCTGCACCGGGCCAAACGCATCCGGGCCTTCCGGCACGGCTTGCGCGCAAAAGTCTTTTGCCGCTTCAAGGGAAACCATGAGCATCGTCGCCTCCATTGGCGGCGCGCCAGAAAAGTCGCCCTGCATTGTGGGGCGGGCAACGGCATAGGTCAGAAAACGCGTGGAAACCTCTCCCGGCGTCTCGACAAGCCGCCGCAGGATCGCCGCCGGGGTATTCAGGGCCTGAAAAAGCGGCCAGCGCGGGCAGCCCGCGCCAAACCGGGGTAGCGAAAACCCCGCAACCGGCTTGCGAAAGACCAAGGCCCCGGCGCCATCGCAAACCAGAAGCCCGAACGGCGATGGCGGGCCTGCCTCGGCTGCCGGTTGCGCCGGCAGGCAGGCCATCCGGCGCATGACCCGCGCCGGATCACATTCAAACGCCTCGGCCAGCGCCGCCGGATTGCAGGCCATCGCCTGCATGGCCGCGGAAAATTCTCCGGCCGGCAAGGCCCGTGCATCGGCCGCCATGCACCGCATCCACCGCTTTGCCAGCGCAGTGGCTTCCCGACCGAGCCAGCCGCCCCGCTCTGCAACCAGATCATCAATCCTGCGCTCTGCATCCTGCCTGCCAGGCTGTTCCAGTTCCGGGAAATGCCAGCCGTTTTCCGCCAGAAACTGCTCCAGTTCCTCCTGTGGCGCGGACAGGTCGGATTGCGCATCGGTGGCGCTGTCCAGATATTGCACCAGCCGCTGCGCCTGATCGGCCAGTTTTTCCGCGTCCTCGTTCAGGTTGCGCTGAAAGCGGGTTCGCCAGGCCGGATCTATTTCCCGGGTTTCCACCAGAATGGCCGCCGCCGAGCGAATCGACGTGGCGCTGGACAGCACCGCATGCAGGGTTTCCGACAAAAACGGATCATGCGCCAGCCGGTCCGTCAGCGTTTCCGCTGTTCGTTCAAGCGTGCTGATACGTGCCTGCTGGGCCGCAACCAGGCCGGCCCACTGCGGAAAGCGCGCGGCGAAATCCCTGGCGTCCTCCAGCGTGGCCGGGTCTCCGGAATGGCGGGCTGCGGCCTCTTGCAGGGCTTGCAGCAACTCGGCATCGGCCCCTTTGCTCAGCGCCACCGGCTCAACCCCCAGTGCCTGGGCCAGATCAATCAGAAGCTTGCCGCCGATTCTGCGGCGATTATGTTCGATCAGGTTCAGATAGGCGGCCGAAATCCCGCACTGACGGGCCAGATCGGCCTGTTTTATCCCCAGATCGAGGCGTCGTTCGCGGATTCTGCCGCCGGTCAGCGTTCTTTTCAGCATGGACCGGCTCCCGGATTATTCAGCATTTACCGTGCCTTTCTGCACCTGCTTGTCAAGTTTTTTACAAAATAAATGGCTGGAATGTTTATTTATTAACAAAATAATCCTGCATTCAAAAGGCGTTATTGCCTAATTTTCTGATCTGGCGCGATAATAGCTCAGCCTAATATGGCAAACTGCGTGCGGAGGAGCACGCAGGGATCACCGAAAGGGAGGAATAGATGTCCACATCCAACTTTACACGCCGTGGCGTGCTGAAAACCGGCGCCATTGCCGGTGCTGGCGTTGCGCTACCGACAATCTTTACCGCAGGTTCCGCGTCCGCATTCACCAATGAGCCGACCGGCAGCACGGTCAAGCTTGGTTTCAACGTGCCGCAGTCCGGCCCCTATGCCGATGAGGGCCTGGACGAGTTGCGCGCCCAGAAACTGGCGGTCGAGCACCTGAACGGTGGCGGCGACGGCGGCATGCTCAGCACGTTCAATTCCAAGGTTCTGGACGGCACCGGCATTCTCGGCAAGAAAGTCGAGTTCGTGACCGGCGACACCCAGACCAAATCCGATGCCGCACGTGCCTCGGCCAAATCGATGATTGAAAAAGACGGCGTTGTGATGATCAATGGCGGCTCAAGCTCGGGCGTGGCCATTGCCGTGCAAGGCCTGTGCCAGGAGGCCGGCGTGATCTTCATGGCAGGCCTGACCCACTCCAACGACACCACCGGCAAGGACAAGAAGGCCAATGGCTTCCGCCATTTCTTCAACGCCTACATGTCCGGTGCGGCGCTGGCGCCGGTGCTGGCCAAGGCCTATGGCACCGATCGCAAGGCCTATCACCTGACCGCCGACTACACCTGGGGCTGGACCCAGGAAGAATCCATTGCCTCGGCAACCGAGGCCGTGGGCTGGCAGACCGTCAAGAAAGTACGCACCCCTGTGGGCGCGGGCGATTTCAGCTCATACATCACACCGGTGCTGAACTCGGGCGCCGATGTGCTGATCCTGAACCACTATGGCCGCGACATGATCAACTCGATCACCCAGGCGGTGCAGTTCGGCCTGCGCGACAAGATGGTGAACGGCAAGCAGTTCGAAATCGTCGTGCCGCTCTACTCCGAACTGATGGCCGAAGGCGCCGGCGAGGCGATCAAGGGCGTCTATGGCTCGATGAACTGGAACTGGCAGCTTGACAATCCCGGCACCAAGGCCTTCGTCAAATCCTTTGGCGAAAAATATGGCCGGCCGCCGTCAAACTCGGCCCAGACCTGCTATGTGCAGACGCTGCTTTATGCCGATGCAGTACAGCGGGCCGGGTCGTTCAACCCCTGTGCCGTTGTCGAAGCACTCGAAGGCTTTGAATTTGACGGCATGGGCAATGGCCCGACGCTCTATCGCGCCGCCGACCACCAGTGCTTCAAGGACGTGCTGGTCATGAAGGGCAAGGAAAACCCGACCAACCAGTTCGACATCCTCGAAATCGTGGAACTGACGCCGCGCGCTCAGGTGGAATACGCGCCTGATCACCCGATGTTTGCCGGTGGTAATCTGGGCAAGTGCAACCCGGGCGCATAGCCCCGGCGACACGCACAGACACAGAGCAGAGACCGTCCGGTCGCGCCCTGCGCGCGGCCGGAACACAGACCCAAACATCGGACGGGGACGATGGACCAGATCATCTTACAATTCATCAACGGCCTGGACAAAGGCAGCGCCTATGCGCTGATTGCCCTGGGGCTGACGCTGATATTCGGCACCCTCGGCGTGGTGAACTTTGCACATGGCGCCCTGTTCATGCTGGGCGCTTTTTGTGCCGTCACGCTACAGCGCATCTTTACCTTGTCCGCCGAAACCATTGACCCGACGCAGAAGGATTTCCTCGGCAATCCGCTGGTCGTCAAGACACCCTATGTCGAACTCTGGTTCGGGCCGGATATGGGCGCCTCGGTCATCCACTGGTCGGTGCCACTGGCGATCCTCTTTGCCATTCCGATCATGCTGGTGATCGGCTATGCGATGGAGCGCGGGTTGATCAAGCATTTCTACAAGCGCCCGCATGCCGACCAGATCCTTGTGACCTTCGGCCTGGCCATTGTCCTGCAGGAAATCATCAAGCAGTTCTTTGGCGCAAACCCGATCCCCACCTCGGCGCCGCCGGTTTTTGCCGGGTCTTTCGATTTCGGCGTTTTGCTGGGATTTGATGCAAACACGATCATTTACCCCTACTGGCGGATGATCTACTTTTTGTTTTCCACCGTGATCATCGCTGCGGTCTTTGCCTTTCTGCGCTTCACCACCTTTGGCATGGTGGTGCGTGCCGGCATGGCCGATCGCGAAACCGTCGGCCTGCTGGGAATCGACATCGACAAACGCTTTACCATCATGTTCGCGCTGGCGGCTGTCGTTGCCGGCCTTGCCGGGGTGATGTACGCGCCGATCAATTCGCCCAACTACCATATGGGGATGGATTTTCTGGTGCTGAGCTTTGTCGTGGTTGTGGTTGGCGGCATGGGCAGCCTGCCCGGCGCCATACTTGCCGGCTATCTGCTCGGGGTGCTCGAAAGCTTTGCCTCGATGAATGCGGTCAAGGAAATTCTGCCGGGCATTGACCAGATCGTTCTTTACCTGACAGCCATCATCATTTTGCTGGTGCGGCCGCGCGGCCTGATGGGCAAACGCGGCGTGATGGAGGACTGAGCCATGCTGGGACTGAACAAACGCGACACAAAATTTCTGATCATCGTCATCCTGCTGACCCTGTTCACACCGTTTCTGATGCAGCCGTTCTCCGAAAACAGCGCCCTGGCACAGTTCAACGGTGGCTATCCCGATCTGATGGCCAAGGTGGCGATCTTCGGCATCTTTGCCATGGGGTTCAACATCCTCTTTGGCCTGACCGGATACCTTTCCTTTGGCCACGCCGCCTTTCTGGGCGTGGGCAGCTATGCTGCGGTCTGGATGTTCAAGCTGCTGACGCTGAATGTCTTTCCGGCAATCATCCTTGCGGTCATCCTGTCGGCGGTTTTCTCTCTGCTGATCGGCTATATCAGCCTGCGCCGGTCAGGCATCTATTTCTCGATCCTGACCCTTGCCATGGCCGAGATGAGCTACCGGCTGGCCTATTCGGTGCTGACGCCGCTGACCAACGGCGAAACCGGGCTTCAGGTGCGCCCCAATGATCCGCGCATTCTGGACAGCGCGACATCCGCCAACTACCCCAACCTGTTCGGGCTTGAACTGAGCAGTTCCTATAAATGGGACGTGCTGAACCATGTGTTCACCTTCAACGTCGGCTATTATTTCTGTGCGGTCATCGCCATCATCGCCTTTTATATCAGCATGCGGATATTCCGCTCGCCCTTCGGGCTGATGCTGCGCGCGGTCAAGACCAACCAGCAGCGGATGAACTATACCGGCCTCAACCCGCGCCCCTACACCCTGGCGGCCTTTGTGATCTCGGGCATGTATGCCGGTCTGGCCGGCGGTCTGCTGGCGGCAATGGATCCGCTTGCCGGCGCCGAGCGGATGCAGTGGACCGCCTCGGGCGAGGTGGTGATCATGACCATCCTTGGCGGCGCCGGAACCCTGCTGGGCCCGGTTCTGGGGGCCGGCTCGATCAAATACCTTGAAAACATCTTCTCCAAGATCAACGAGAATGTTCTGCACGACTGGTTCTCGTTCCTGCCAACCGGTCTTCAGGATGCGGTGGTCTGGGTTCTGTCCCGCTTCACCGGCGAAGGCTGGGCCCTGACACTTGGCCTGCTGTTCATGCTGGTGGTCACTTTCCTGCCCGGCGGTCTGGTCGAGGGTGGTCAGCGTCTGGTGCGTCTGTTCCGGCGCAGGGGCAAACCGGATGGCGGCGACGACCCGCAACACCACCCCGATCCGGCCCCGCATGTGGCCGAGTAAGGAGCGAGATCATGGGTATTCTTGAAGTCAAGAACGTCAACAAGCGTTTCGGCGGTCTGCAGGCGCTGAAAGACGTGAACCTCAGCATCATGGAAAACACCGTGCACGCCATCATCGGCCCCAATGGCGCCGGTAAATCAACCCTGCTGAATGTGCTGGTCGGCAAACTGATCCCCGACACCGGCAGCGTGTCGTTTCAGGGCAAGTCGGTTCTGGGCTGCAAGCCCTACGAAATCAACCAGATGGGCATCAGCCGGGTGTTTCAGACACCGGAAATCTATGGTGACCTGTCGGTGCTGGAAAATGTGCTGATCCCCTGCTTTGCGCACCGCGACGGCGCGTTTCGCCTGCACGCCCTGGAAACCGTCGAGCATGAGACCGGCATGATCGAAATGGCCGAGAAGATGTTGCTGGACGTGAATATGCAGGACAAAAAGGATATGCACGCCGCCAGCCTGTCGCGCGGCGACAAACGCCGGCTCGAAATGGCCATGTGCCTTGTGCAGGAACCAAAGCTGCTGCTGCTGGACGAACCCACCGCCGGCATGGCGCGGGCAGACACCAACAACACCATTGATCTTCTGAAGGAAATCAAGGCCAAGCGCGATATCACCATGGCCATCATCGAGCATGACATGCATGTGGTGTTTTCGCTGGCCGAGCGCATAACCGTTCTGGCCCAGGGCACGCCGCTGGTTGAGGACACCCCGGAAAACATCAAGGGAAATCCGAAAGTGCGCGAGGCCTATCTCGGCACGGCAGAGGTATAGGAACGTGACAATGACCACCCCCCGCACACACGCCGAACCAGCCTATTTTTCTGTCTGGGATCTGCACGCCTATTACGGCGAAAGCTATATCGTTCAGGGCGTCTCCTTCAATGTCCATGAGGGTGAAATCCTTGCTTTGCTTGGCCGCAATGGCGCCGGCAAGACATCGACCCTGCGCGCTATTTCCCGGCTGGACAACCCGATGCTGACCCACGGCGAAATCTGGCTGGATCACCAGAAACTGCACCGGATGAAGGCGTTTGAGGCTGCGCGCGCCGGCTGTGCCATGGTGCCCGAAGACCGGCGCATCATTCCCGGCCTGACGGTCGAGGAAAACCTGCAACTGGCCCAGATCGTCGAGCCGGTCGGCTGGGAACTCGACCGCCTTTATGACCTGTTTCCGCGCCTGCGCGAGCGGCGCAAACAGGAGGGCGTCACCCTGTCGGGCGGGGAACAGCAGATGCTGGCCATCGCCCGCGCCCTGGCACGCGACATCAAGGTCCTGCTTCTGGACGAACCCTACGAGGGGCTCGCGCCGGTGATCGTGCAGGAGATCGAAAAAACCCTGCGCCTGATCAAGGAACAGGGTATCACGACCGTGATCGTCGAGCAAAACGCCATCGCCGCCCTCAAACTGGCGGACAGGGCTGTCATTCTGGACACCGGGCAGGTTGTGTTTGACGGCCTGGCCGAAGAAGTGCTTGAAAACGAGCAACTGCGCGCCGATTATTTGGCGATTTAATTCACTTCCCCTGGTTTCAGGGGCCGCAGGAGGAACAAAAATGAGTGTAAAAACCTACCCACCCAGCCCGGAATTTGTAAAACACGCCTTTGTGGACGCCAATAAATACAACGAAATGTATGCGCAGTCCGTGGATGATCCCGATACATTCTGGGGCGAGCACGGCAAGCGGCTCGACTGGATCACACCCTTTACCAAGGTGAAAAACACCGACTTCACGCCGGGCAAGGTCAGCATCAAGTGGTATGAGGACGGGGTGCTGAATGTCGCTGCCAACTGTATCGACCGGCATCTGGAAAAACGCGGCGATCAGACCGCCATCATCTGGGAGCCGGATGACCCCAAAGACCCGGCCCTGCACATCAGCTATAATGAACTGTCAGACAAGGTGAACCGGTTTGCCAATGTACTGCTCAGCCAGGGCATCATGCGTGGCGATCGTGTGGTCATCTATATGCCGATGATCCCCGAGGCGGCCTATGCCATGCTGGCCTGTGCCCGCATCGGTGCCATTCATTCGGTGGTTTTCGCCGGTTTCAGCCCCGACGCGCTGGCCAACCGGATCAATGATTGCCAGGCCAAGCTGGTGATCACCGCCGACGAGGCCCCGCGTGGCGGCCGCAAGACCCCGCTGAAAGCCAACACCGACGCAGCCCTGCTGCATTGTTCGGACAAGGTGCGCTGTCTGGTGGTCAAACATACCGGTGGCCAGACCACCTGGATCGAGGATCGCGACGTTGACGTTCTGGCGCTGATGGACCTGGCCAGCCCCGATTGCCCGCCGCGGCCGATGAATGCCGAAGATCCGCTGTTCATTCTCTACACCTCCGGCTCGACCGGCAAACCCAAGGGCGTGGTGCACAGCACCGGCGGCTATCTGGTCTATGCCGCGATGACGCACCAGTTGACCTTTGATTATCACGACGGTGATATTTTCTGGTGCACCGCCGATGTCGGCTGGGTGACGGGGCACAGCTATATCGTCTATGGTCCGCTGGCCAATGGCGCCACCACCCTGATGTTCGAAGGCGTGCCCACCTACCCCGATGCCAGTCGTTTCTGGCAGATCTGCGACAAGCACAAGGTCAACCAGTTCTATACTGCGCCCACTGCGATCCGCGCCCTGATGGGCCAGGGGCGTGAATATGTCGACAAATGCGACCTGTCCTCGCTGAAACTGCTTGGCACAGTGGGCGAGCCGATCAACCCCGAGGCCTGGAACTGGTATAACGAGGTGGTCGGCAAGGGCAAATGCCCGATCGTCGACACCTGGTGGCAGACCGAAACCGGTGGCCACATGATCACCCCCCTGCCCGGCGCACATGCCACCAAACCGGGGGCGGCGATGAAGCCGTTCTTCGGGGTGCAGCCCGTGGTGCTGGAGAGCCAGACCGGGACGCCGATCGAAACCACCGAGGCCGAAGGCGTGCTGGCCATCGCCGATAGCTGGCCCGGACAGATGCGCACGGTTTACGGCGATCACGAACGGTTCGAGAAAACCTATTTCGCCGATTACCCCGGTTATTATTTTGCCGGGGACGGTTGCCGCCGCGACAGTGATGGCGACTATTGGATCACCGGGCGCGTTGACGATGTGATCAACGTCTCGGGTCACCGCATGGGCACGGCCGAGGTAGAAAGCGCGCTGGTGGCCCATGCCAAGGTGGCCGAGGCCGCCGTGGTCGGCTATCCGCACCCGATCAAGGGCCAGGGCATTTATGCCTATGTCACCCTGATGAACGGTGTTCACCCCAGTGATGAACTGCGCAAAGAGCTGGAAAAATGGGTGCGTACGGAAATCGGCCCGATTGCCAAACCGGATCTGATCCAGTGGGCGCCTGGCCTGCCGAAAACCCGGTCCGGCAAGATCATGCGCCGCATCCTGCGCAAGATCGCCGAGGACGATTACATGAGCCTGGGCGATACTTCGACACTGGCCGACCCCGACGTTGTCGATGACCTGATCCAGAACCGGATGAACCATCCCTCACCGGGGGGCAGTACGTCAGAAATCTGACACCGCCCAAAGTGAAAAAAACATCGCGAAAAAACATTGGCCTGCCCACATGGGCAGGCCGTTTTTACGCGGGGCAATATCAGGGCGTGCAGGGCGGCAGGGTGCGTTGAATATCGCTCAACTCACCGACCCCCGGCTCACATTCTTTCACGGGCGGGGTGCATCCGGCGACAAATGCGGCCAGAACCAGCCCCAGAACCAGTTTCCCGGACCACTGCATCTTTCCTCTCGAAATGGGCATGATTGCCTCCTGTTCAGTTGAAACGCGGATCATCCCGCACAGCCTGAACTATATGGTTTACCTGTCCGCAACCATGATCCGGATCAAACTCCGGCAATCTCTGGTCGGTGAAAAGGGCGCCGGTGCTGGCGCTTCAGGGGCCA
>JALSRG010000018.1 GCA_026984915.1 Marinosulfonomonas sp.
GCCTTTTGCACCACCGCTTCGGAATGGGCGTCAAGCGCCGAGGTGGCCTCGTCCAGCAGCAGGATCGGGGTATCGCGCAGGATGGCCCGCGCGATGGCGACGCGCTGGCGCTGACCACCCGACAGGTTGGAGCCGCGCGGCCCCGCCGGCGCATCCAGCCCGCCGGGCAGCTTGTCCAGAAAATCGCTGACATGGGCGGCGTCGAGTGCGCGTTTTAACTGATCATCGGATACATCCCTGCGCCCCAGCAGAATGTTTTCGCGTATGCTTTCGTCAAAAAGTGCCGCGTCCTGCGTGACCACCGAAAAAAGGCCGCGTAACGCAGCAAGTTCCATGGATTTGACCGGGACACCGCCAATCCGGGCTTCGCCCTTCTGGGGTTCGACCAGGCGGGACAACACATTGAAAACAGTGCTTTTACCGGATCCGGATGGGCCGACCAGCGCCGTTGTCTGTCCCGATTCTGCGGTCAGGCTGATGTCATCCAGCACCGGCAGATCATCATAGGAAAAGGAAACCCCATCCAGTTCGAGGTCGGTTTTTCCTGAAAGGGCAGATGCTGTGGCCGGTGACAGAATTGTCGGCCGCTCGTCAAACAGCCGATACAGCCTTTCAAGCGATGCCGCAGCCATCTGCCAGGTGCCGGCCACGCCGCCAAGACGGCGCAGCGGCTGGAAGGCCAGTGTCATGGCCGTAAAAAAGCTCATGAAATCACCGACAGTCTTTTCGCCGGCAATGATCTCGCGGCCGCCAAACACAAGCACACCGAAAAAGCCGATCCCGGTGACGATATCGATCATCGCCGGTATCATGGCCCGACTGGCGGCCATTTTGATCTGGGCCGTTACAATACGGTCAATGATCGCCCGATAGCGGGAGATCTGATAGTCTTCCATCCGGTTCAGTTTTATCGGGTTGATGCCGTGGAAAACTTCGTCCAGGCGGGTGGTGCTAAGGCTGGCCTGCTCGCGCATATGCCGGGTTTTCCGCCGGATGTAGCGTTGCAGCAATACGGTCGGAAGGATCAGAAGCGGCGCCCCCAGCAGCGCGACCAGTGTCCAGCGCCAGTCAATGGAAATGGCGACGGAAAACAGTGAGACGAGGGCAACCGCGTCGCGTCCGACCCCCGAAATGAAAATCGACCAGATGCCCTGCACCGCTTTTGTATCGCCCTGAACCCGTTCGAGCAGCGCGCCGGGGGAGTTTCTCTGAAAGAAGGTGCTGTCCAGCGTCAGCAGGTGGCCAAGGAGATCCGCCTGCATGTCGGTCGAACTCTTCATTGCCACCCGGGTCAGTATGGATTTCTGGATGACCGAAGTCACGGCGCGCAGCAGGAAAAGCCCCATTATGGCACCGCCGACCCACCAGAGAGCACCGGCATTGCGGCCAATGAAAACCGTGTCGAACATTGGTTTCAGCAAATAGCTCAGGGCGCCCAGCGTGCTGCCCTCTATCATCATCAGGACAAGGGCGACCAGCATCCAGCCTGTGTGTTGTCGCAGATATCCGCGCCAGAGGCGGGACATCAACCGGCGGGAACTGTACGGATTTTCCTTGGATTGTTGTGCCACGAAAGAACGGCCTTTGCTGAACTGCCCTGATCTGCGGTCTATCGCGAAGCGCAATGGCGCGCAAGCACAGGGCCGATTGGCCATCATGCGGCAGGTGATTGACGGCTGCCGTCATCCCACCTAAGCCGGAAGGATGCAAACAAAGGAATTCCGAGCATGAGCCTTGATCGCGGACGTCACTATCTTGCCATTCCCGGCCCGTCGGTTGTGCCTGACCGGGTGCTTTCGGCCATGCACCGTCCGGCGCCGAACATTTATTCGGGCGAGATTTTGGAACTGGTGCAGGGCCTGATTCCGGATCTGAAAGCCGTGGCGCGGACCCGGCACAATGCGGCAATTTATATTTCCAACGGTCACGGGGCCTGGGAGGCCGCTCTCTCCAACACCTTGTCGCGTGGTGACAGGGTTCTGGTTCTGGCAACCGGGCTGTTTGGCCTGGGCTGGGCTGAAATAGCCCGCCGCCTTGGCGCCGAGGTGGAGATAATCGAATTCGACAAACATTCGGACATTGACCCGGTACGCGTTGAACAGGCTCTGGCCGGGGACAGTGCGCACAGGATACGGGCGGTGATGGTTGTGCATGTCGATACATCAACCAGCGTCAGAAATGATATCCGGATGGTTCGCAGGCTCATGGATGCCGCAGGCCATCCGGCCCTGTTGATGGTGGATTGTATTGCCTCGCTGGCCTGCGACCGGTTCGAGATGGACGCCTGGGGCGTTGATGTCATGGTGGCGGCCAGCCAGAAAGGGCTGATGACACCGCCGGGTGTGGGGTTTGTGTTTTTCAACGACAAGGCTGATGCCGCCCGCGAAAACGCAGATTGTGTCACCAGCTACTGGGATTGGCGGCCACGCGCAAATCCGCAGGATTTTTATCAGTATTTTGGCGGAACCGCGCCAACGCATCACCTGTTTGCATTGCGCGAAGCCTTGACGATGTTGTTGCACGAAGAAGGCCTGAACGCTGTCTGGGACCGGCATGCGTTGCTGGCACGGGCCATCTGGGCGGCGTTTGACTGCTGGTCGCAAGGGGGGGCGGCGGAACTGAACATACCGGACCCCGACAAGCGCAGCCATGCGGTGACGGCCGTTTACATCGGCGCCCCCGAGGGAACGGCATTGCGGGACTGGCTGAGCGCGCGGGCTGGTGTGACGCTGGGCATCGGCCTGGGCATGGCGCCGGCCGGGGATCCGGCCTGGCACGGTTATTTCCGCATCGGCCATATGGGGCATGTGAATGCGCATATGATCATGGGGGTTCTGGGGACGATCGAGGCCGGAATGGATGCGCTGGGCATTGCCTATGGACCCGGCGGGCTGAGTGCTGCGGCACGAGTCATAGCGCGGGCCTGAACCGTGTGGCCGGCCAGCCTGTCGGGATTGCAGCCGTGTCAGACAGACTGCGGCGCGTTGGCTGCCGCAGCCTTCAGGGCCGCGGGCAGGGCCGCCGCAAACAGCTCCATCTCCCGCGCCGGACCGCAACTGACGCGGATGCAGCGGTCTTGCGGGGCAACGAACGGCATCCGCACGAAGATTCCAAGCTTGCCCAGTTCCTGCACCAGCTTTCGGGCAAAATCGCCGTCCCGGCCGCAATCCATGGTGACAAAATTGGTGGCAGAGGGCAGGGGGACAAGCCCGTTGTCGCGGGCGATTGCGTTCAATTGGTTGCGTGAGGCTTCAACCTTTGCAAGGCACTCCTGCAGCCAGGCCTGATCCCCCAGGGCGGCCAGCGCACCGGCCTGACTGACGCGGCACATGCCAAAATGGTTGCGCACCTTGTTGAAGGCGCTGATCAGATCGCGCGCGCCGATGGCATAGCCGACACGTGCCCCCGCCATGCCATAGGCCTTGGAAAAGGTGCGCATCCTGATCAGCCGCGTGTCATCCGGGTGCAGGGCTGGCGCGGTATTGTCAGGCGCAAAATCCAGATAGGCCTCGTCCAGAACCAACAGACAGCCTTCCGGCAGATTGTTGATCATCCGTTGCAGGGTATCCGCATCATGCCAACTGCCCATCGGATTGTCCGGGTTGGCGATATACACCAGTTTGGCCTCGGCTTCTTTTGCCTTTGCTACCAGTGCATCGGGGTCTTCGTGGTCATTGACATAGGGAACGGTAACCAGTTCACCGCCAAAACCG
The DNA here is from genome assembly GCA_026984915.1 of Marinosulfonomonas sp. Classification (GTDB taxonomy): domain Bacteria; phylum Pseudomonadota; class Alphaproteobacteria; order Rhodobacterales; family Rhodobacteraceae; genus WFVA01. The sequence goes on from JALSRG010000018.1 coordinate 3,714, forward strand.
GCCACATGGTAGTTGAAGGTGGGGTAGGCCCCGGCAGAGGTCACCACCTTGTCACCCGGCCCCACCAGCAGGCGCACCAGATAGCCAAGCAGGCCGTCGATGCCCTCGCCAACCATGATGTTCTCGGCGGCAATGCCGTGATGCGCTGCAAGGGCTGTGCGCAAATCATGGCTTTCGGGATCGCCATACATCCAGGTTTCGGTGGCGGCCTGCTGCATGGCGGCAATGGTCTTTGGGCCAGGGCCGAAGCCGTTTTCATTTGCCCCCAGCCGCGCCTCGAAAGGCTTGCCGGAAACCCGTTGCTGAGTTTCCGGCCCGACAAAAGGCACCGAGGCGGGCAGGGCGGCAACAAGCGGGGTAAATCTGAGTTTGTCCATATCGGATAGAAACCTCAAAACGATGGGCCAGACAAGAGCAGGGTTGATGGGAAAAGGTTGAAAATGCAGCATCGCAGGCTTACATGCGAATGGATCGCAACTGTTGATGGGCAAAAGATGACCAAAGGACTGACCCGCCGGGGATTTCTGGCAAGCGCAACCGCCGCTGGTGGTGTACGTGCATTGCCAGCCATCGCCACAAGAACCGCCGCAACGCCGGGAGGCCGGCGCATCCTGACACTGGTTTACGACAAATCACTGGGCATGATGCGCGCAATCGAACGGGTCGTTCCCTAG
>JALSRG010000019.1 GCA_026984915.1 Marinosulfonomonas sp.
GCCGGGGCTGCGGCTGACACGGCCACCGAAGCCGCTGGCGCTGCCGCCGAAGCTGCCGGCAATGCCGCAGAGGGCGCAACCGAGGCCGCAACAGATGCCGCCGGGGCTGCGGCTGACACGGCCACCGAAGCCGCTGGCGCTGCCGCCGAAGCTGCCGGCAATGCCGCAGAGGGCGCAACCGAGGCCGCAACGGATGCCGCCGGGGCTGCTGCTGACACGGCCACCGAAGCCGCCGGTGCCGCCGCCGAGGCTGCCGGCAATGCCGCAGAGGGCGCAACCGAGGCCGCTGGTGCCGCCACGGACGCGGCAACCGATACTGCCACGGAGGCCGCCGCGAGCGATGCGGCTGCGACGGCAACCGAGACGGCTACGGATACGGCGATGAGTGCCGGAGACCTGCTGAACCCGGAAAACTTTGATGCGGGCAAGGTTTCAGAAATGATCGACGGATCAAACCTCGATCCGCTGAAAAAGACGATGCTGAAAAAGGCGGTTGAAGCTGCGGGCGATAATCCCGAGATGGTTTCGAAAGTGATTGATCAGATCAAATCGGCCCTCGGCATGTAGTTTTCTGGCCGTTGGCCGGAAGAAAACAAAATGGCCCGCGCTGGATCGGCGCGGGCTTTTCGTTTGTATTACGGATGAATGGGCTTTGACCCTAGCCGACAAATGCCTTTTCAACCACATATTCGGCCGGGTCAGAGTTTGCCCCCTCGCGCAGGCCGGCGCCTTCCAGAATTTCTTTCATGTCGGTGTTCAGACCCATGGAGCCGCAAACCATCGCCCGGTCACAAGCCGGATCAAGAGGCGGCACCCCCAGGTCGGAGAACAGGGTGCCGTCGCGCAACAGAGCGGTGATGCGCCCCATTTTCGGGCTCTCTTCGCGCGTGGTGGTCGGGTAGTAATGCAGTTTGTCTCCGACAAACTCGCCGATCAGCGGGTCATCCTTCAGGCTTTCTACCAATTGCCGGCCATATTCCAGATCAGCCCTGGTCCGGCAAGTGTGGGTCAGGATGACCTGTTCGAATTTTTCATAAGTTTCCGGATCACGTACAAGGCTGGCAAAAGGTGCTATTCCGGTGCCGGTGGCAAAGAAATAAATGCGTTTGCCCGGCAGCAATGCGTCATGCACCAGGGTGCCGACGGGTTTCGGGCGCAGGATGATTTCATCGCCTGGCTGGATATGCTGAAGCTTGGATGTCAGGGGCCCGTCCTGAACCTTGATCGAATAGAACTCCAGTTCCTCATCCCAACTGGGCGAGGCAATGGAATAGGCGCGCAGCAGCGGCTTTCCGTTGTCTCCCATCAGGCCGATCATGACGAACTCGCCGGAGCGGAATCGCAGGCTGCGTGGCCGGGTTACGCGAAAGGAAAACAGCCGGTCCGTCCAGTGGTGGACCGATTTGACAGTCTGGGCGTCGGGCAGGGCCGGGGCGCGCTTTGCGGTCTGCCCGGTTGGGGTTTGTTCATTCATAAAGAAATCCGCATCCATGTGTTTGGCCTCATATATGGTGTTGTCGCCCTCTGGTCCAGCCTTGCAGTCGCGACTGATAGTCATAGGCCTGCCAGTTTGCACGCGCCTGCCACAGACGCTCGGGCTGGCGGCGGGCGTGTTCGGCGGGTATTTCCACCTCGTCAAAGCCGACACGGCGAATCATTGAGTACTGATCCGCCAACAGCGGGCCGCAGGCGCGCAGGCATCCGCGATAGCCGCGCCGGCGCAGATCACGGGCCAGGGTAAACCCGCGGCCATCGGCAAAGTTTGAGAAGGTGATGCGGATCATCGAATGATTGTGCAGATCAGCGGGCAAATCCTGAAGCGCGGTATCGCCGGGAAGGTCCAGAGCAGCCGTTTCGGATTGCTGATCTTTCACGACAAAACCACCATCGCGCACAAGAACGGCCGCAGCCGGCCGCGATACAACACGCCCATTGCGAAGGTGAATGCCGCATTCTGTCTTGTTCTGGCCGCTCCAGCGGCCCGTGCGCCCAGAAGCCGGGCGGGTGCACGGCTTGCACCCAATCGAATGATACCCCTTCTCCAGCAGCGGGTGCCGGGGCAGGTTGTTTTGCTCAATATAGTCGTGAATATCTTGCGCAGACCAGTTTGCCAGCGGGTTGATTTTCAAGTGCTTTTCGCCATCCTTTTCAAACAGGGGCAATGAGGCGCGCAGCCCCCCCTGATAGCGTTTCCGACCGCTGATCCAGGTATCGAACGATTGCAGAGCTCGTTGCAGGGGCTGAACCTTTCGCAGATTGCAGCAGGAATCCGGATCTGAAATGTGGAGCCTGTTGTGCGGGTCCGTCTGGCTGAGGTCGCGGGGATGCGCGCGGATGATCTGGACATTTGACAGGCCAAGCAAGCGGGCCAGGGATTTCTGATAGCGGAGCGTTTCTGCAAATAACAGTTCGGTATCAATGAACAGAATGGGCAGATCAGGCTTTATCCGGGAGATCAGGTGCAGCAACACGACGGATTCAGCCCCGAAGGATGAAACCAGCGCACAGCGCCCCAAGGCCGGGTCAGCCAAAGCACGAGCCAGAAGGGTTCTGGTATCCAGGGTTTCATAATCCGGGCAGCCGGAAAGGCCGGGATACGGAATCGAGACATCATGCAGCATGTTCGGGGCCTTTTTCATTCTCAGAGTTCGGATAAAGCATTGCGCGAAACGGCAGCGGACCAAGCCGGCGATAGCAGTCGATGAAACTTTCTGCCCGGTTCGTGCGCTGTTTCAGGTAGCCAAGCAATAACCGCTCGATTGCCGGCAGGATTTCATCGGCAGAGAACCCCGGACCGGTCCGCTCTCCCAGGGTTGTCGGCTTCAGACCATTGCCACCGAGCGTGATCTGATAGGTCTCCACACCGCCGCGCTCAAGCCCGAGAATGCCGATATGGCCGAGATGATGATGGCCGCAGGCGTTGATGCAACCGGATATCTTTATTTCCAGCGGGCCGATTTCATGTTCGAGATTCAGCGCCTGAAACCGGAGCGCTATCTCCTGTGCAACGGGAATGGCGCGCGCCGTAGCCAAGGCGCAATAATCCAGCCCGGGGCAGGCGGTAATGTCCGAAACGAGGCCGATGTTGCCGCTGGACAGGTTTTCCTTTTGCAAGGCCTGAAACAGATCCGGCAAGTCAGCCTTGTGAACATGCGGCAGAAGGATGTTCTGTGCCTGGGTAACGCGCAATTCCGAAAGGCTGAACCGATCCGACAAACTGGCCATGAGGCGCATCTGGCTGGCGGTGGCATCACCTGGAACTGCCCCGGGAGTTTTCAGAGAAATGGTAACGCTGACATAGTCTGCATATTTGTGCTGACGGGTGTTTGTTTGCACCCATCGGGAAAGGGCATGGTCTTTTCTCATCGCGTTTTGGTAGGGCGTCAGCGATTGTTGTTTTGCCGGCGGTAATGCAAAGTGATGTTCGACTTCTGCCAGAAAACTCTGATCCCCACCGGAAAATTCGCGGCGAGTTTGTTGAAATTTCACTAAGACAGACTCGCGAAGATTCGCCATTCCCAGCTCTTGCAGGGCGATTTTCAGGCGGGCTTTGTACTTGTTGTCACGCCGCCCCAGCTGATTGTAAACAGACAAGATGGCCTCCAGCATGGGCAGGATGTCGGACTTGGGGACAAACGGGGCAAGAACCTGGCCGAGAATGGGGGTGCGCCCAAGGCCACCACCAATGCTGATTTCTATTCCGACTTTGCCGGAATCATTGCGCAAAATCCGCAGACCAATGTCATGGGCGCGTGTGATCGCCCGGTCTTTCGGGCTGCCGGTGACCGCGATCTTGAATTTGCGCGGCAGGAACTGAAATTCCGGATGATCGGTTGACCATTGGCGGATCATCTCGGCCAGCGGGCGGGGGTCTTCGACCTCATCTGCGGCGGCACCTGCGAAAGGGTCGGCTGTGACATTGCGAATGGTATTGCCCGAGGTCTGCACCGCATGCAGCCCCGCCTTTGCGAGGGCGTCCAGAATATCCGGCGTATCCGCCAGCGAGATCCAGTTGAACTGGATGTTCTGGCGCGTTGTGAAATGGCCATAACCGCGATCCCAGCGTTCGGATATATCCGCAAGGGCACGCATCTGGCTGGCTGACAGGGTGCCGTAGGGAATGGCAACGCGCAGCATGTAGGCGTGCAGTTGCAGATAGAGCCCGTTCATCAGGCGAAGCGGCTTGAACTCCTCCTCGCTCAACGCGCCATTCAGGCGCTGGGCAACCTGCGCGCGAAACTGTTTCAGGCGCTGGGTCAGGAAACCCTGATCAAAGGCGTTGTATTCATACATGAGGGGTCTCCGAAGGACGGGCGGATGGTGTTTCTTGTGCCGGTTTTCCTGCCAGTGAAAAGGGGCCCGTGGCGCGCAGGCGGTCGCGATTGCTTGTCGGAAAGGGCGCAGCCCCGCGAACCGGAGCCAGAACAGGGGCGATGACCTGATGCGTTTGTGCCTCTGCCCAAGCCAGCCGCGCGATGGCTTCTGCCTTGTCATCAAACACAACCGCGCGCCTGATGTCATTGGTCCATCCGTCCGTATTCGTCAGATAGACAACGCGGCCAGTCAAAAGATCATTGGCAGAGAGAATTGAACGGACGAATGGGCGACTCATGAGACATATCTCCACTGGTTTTGCGAAAAAGGTTGAGCAGGCGGGGCCGCGCCGTGCAGCATTAACGTTGCCCCGGTGCGGCTGGACAGATACTGCAAATCTGCGCGTGTTTCAGAGAGAACGACTGTATTTCGGCTTTCGGAAAGCGAATTTTCAATTATTCCAATGGCTTGGTTTGGGGGTGTTGTTGTGTGAATCGCGGCCTCGCGCCGGGTCAGTTCCAACAGGATTTCAGATGTGCCGGGCAGCAGGATCACGACCTCTGCGCCGTCCATGGCCCGCAGCGCGGATTGCGGCAGTTGATCCGGATGCGGCGCGTGGATGAGATCAAGCTTGCCCCCTGGTTTCGGTTCCAGGAGCTGTTTCTGCAATCTGCCCAAGGCGGTTAGCAGGTTTTCCGGCGTCGGATAGCCATTGGCCTGATTGCAGAAGAAACCCTGCCAGAACTGCCGGCGGTGTCGTGCCGCCTTCAGGGTTGATACCACTGGGCGAAAGGCCTTTGCCATGCGGGCCAGTTGCCCCAGATTTGCCGGCAGGCGGCGCTCCAGGTCGGATTTTATCCGTCTGGCGAGAACCGGGGCGCTGCCCTCGGTGCCGATGGCAACAGTCACTGGCGTTCGGTCAACTATGGCAGGCGTGAGGAAGTCGCTTGCTGCCAGATTATCGACCACATTGAGAAACACGCGATGTTGCCGGGCCAGTTTGACTGCGCGGTCATTTTCCGCCGATGAGTCACTTGCGGCATAAATCAGAGCGGCATCTTTGACATCGACAGGCGCAAGTCCGCGCCGGAAGAGAGACAGCCGGCCCTGTGCCTGCCAGCGTCTCAATGCATCTGCCGGGGCACCTGTAAAAACCGCGATGCTTGCGGGCGTTTTCAGCAAAATGCGCAATTTCGCCAGCGCGGTCTGTCCACCGCCGACCAGCACGATCTTGCGGCCTGTCACGTCAAGGAAAACGGGAAAATGCTTCATTCTGGTCTCGGTTGGGGTTGCGGCTGTTACAGGTAAACTATACAAAATAATTCTGTTTAACCGCCAGTACCTCTGCAAAATAAGAAAACTATACTGGTTAATAGCATTATTCTTGGGATGTTGTTCCAAGGCGGCAAGGGGATGAGAATGGCACTTTCGCTGGACGAGACAGATCGGAAAATCCTTGAGGCGCTGCAAGAGGATGCCAGCCAGTCACTGGACGAAATCGCGCGAAAAGTCGGCGCGTCAAAGACGCCGGTCTGGAACCGGATTCGCAAGCTGCGCGCGGCGGGAATCATTCTGAAAGACACGGTTTTGCTGGATCCGGAAAAGCTGGGTCTGGAAGCCTGCTTTTTTGTCCTGATCCGCACGTCGGAACATGATGCCACCTGGCAGGCCGCCTTTCTGCGCGCCTTGCTGGCCCGGCCGGAAGTGCAGGAGGCCCACCGGTTGGCCGGGGATATCGACTATATTCTGAAAGTGCGGGTGAAAAACGCGCGCGCCTATGACGCATTCTACCAGGCGCTGATTGCAGAAGTGAAGGTTTTCAACGTGACGGCGTTGCTGTCGATGGAAGAGATAAAATCGACGACCCGTTTGCCAATACCGGGGGTGTGACGAAAACCTGCGGCTGATGCGGTGTTTCCCCGGGCAGGATCAGTAGGCCACGTCCAGCGTTCCCAGGCCGTGAAAATGGTATATGTTCGCATAATGCGGAGGTGTCGTCAGCCTGAGTTCCGGAAAATGAAGAAACAGCGCGGGCAGGGCGATTGACAGTTCAAGCCGTGCCAGCGGGGCACCGACACAGAAATGTGCCCCGCCCCCAAAACTGGTGTTGGCCTTTATCGTGCGAGCAGGGTCAAAGGCCTCTGCGTTTGCAAAGGCCGCACTGTCCCGGTTGGCACTGGCCAGCAGACATGCCACCTGATCGCCGCGCTTGAACGGGTGCCCGAAAGCCACGACATCCTCCTTGGCAATGCGGTTGAACATGTGCAGCGGCGGATCAAACCGCAGGCATTCTTCGACGGAACGGTCGATGCTTTCGGGGGCAAGGGCCGCAATGGGTGTTCCTGTCTCCAACAGCAATTTGATCGCATTCCCGAGGCTGTGGACTGTGGCTTCGTGACCAGCGTTCAGCAGCAATATGCAGGTGGAGATGAGTTCGTCCGTGGAGAGCTTTTCGCCGTTTTCCTCGGCCGAAATCAGATGGGTAATCAGATCATCCGCCGGGGTTTTGCGGCGCATGTCGATATGCTTGCGCATGAAGCCGGCAAACTCACGCGCGGCCTGTATGGCATTTTCTTCATCCCTGATATCGCGGCGGGCCTGATACATTGCGACCATGGCATTGGACCAGCGCAACAGATCCGGCGCCATTTCCTCGGGCACCCCCAGCAGGCGTGCAATGACGCGGACAGGGAGAGGCTGGCAGTAGCTTTCAAGAAGGTTGCAGCCGTCTGGCGGCAAGGCGGCAAGAAGGCCTTGGGCCAATTCCGCAATATCTGGCGCAAGTGATTTTATGCGACGCGAGGTAAAAGCCCTCAGCACCAGGGCGCGCAACCGGGTGTGGCGTGGCGGATCCAGCTCCAGCATCGAATGGGCCTCGATATCATAGAAAGGGGCCAGGCGGCGCGGGATGGCTGGGCGCATCTCTGAAGGTATCTCGCGGCCGAAACGTCGGTCGCGCAGAAATGCGTTGACCGCGACATATGTCGTGGCGCAGGGAAGATCGTAATCTGTCCACCAGACCAGATCGCCCTTTCCGCGTGCCCGCGCATAGAATGGATAAGGGTTTTGTACAAAATCCGGGCTGGTCGGAGGTTGGCTTATTTGTTGCAAATGGGGATCCTGTCAATTGCCTGTGCAACAGACAAACAGAATATCGCAACAGCGGCAAGCCGGGGGCCTTGAAACGGGCTATGCCCTGTTTGCTGATTGAGCGGCGCAACGGCCCGAAATCAACAGACAAGTCAGGATTTTTGCCGGTTTCCAAAGTTTTTTCTTGAGTTTCCCCCTGATTTCATAGGACATTCGGTTCCACCGCTTTGCTTGTAAAGCGGATGGATATTTGTGATCTGGGAGGACACATCAAATGAAATTCCTGACCGCTGCCACAGCCGCAGCTGCTCTGACCCTGTCTGCCGGTTTTGCTCTTGCCGATCCGGCCGGATGCGACGAGGGCGAAATTGTCATCAAGTTCAGTCACGTGACGAATACGGACAAACACCCGAAAGGCATTGCCGCCTCGCTGCTGCAAAAACGGGTAAATGCCGAAATGGACGGCAAGGCCTGTATGGAAGTTTTCCCCAACTCGACGTTATACAATGACAACAAGGTTCTGGAAGCCATCCTGAATGGTGACGTGCAACTGGCGGCACCGTCCCTGTCGAAATTCGAGACCTTCACCAAGAAATACCGGATTTTCGATCTGCCCTTCATGTTCAAGAACATTGATGCCGTGGATGCCTTTCAGGCTTCTGACGCGGGGCAGTCGATGCTGAACGCGATGCAGAAGCGCGGCCTTCAGGGGCTGGCGTTCTGGCACAATGGCATGAAGCAGTTTTCGGCCAACAAACCCCTTATTCTGCCAAGTGACGCCAAAGGGCTGAAGTTCCGTGTCCAAAGCTCGGATGTGCTGGTCGCCGAAATGGAAGCCATCGGCGCCATTCCGCAGAAAATGGCGTTTTCCGAAGTGTATGGCGCCCTGCAACAGGGTGTTGTGGACGGGCAGGAAAACACCTGGTCCAACATCTACGGCAAAAAGTTCTATGAGGTTCAGGATGGTGTAACCGAAACCAACCACGGCATCATTGACTATCTGGTGGTGACATCCGTTGACTGGCTCGACAGCCTGGATCCGGCGGTACGCGACCAGTTCCTGACGATCCTCGCCGAAGTGACCGCCACCCGCAACAAGGAAGCCTTTGCGGTGAACGAGGCTGCCAAGCAGGCGATCATCGATGCCGGCAGCGTTGTGCGTCAGCTGACCCCGGAACAGCACCAGGCATGGGTTGATGCCATGAAACCTGTCTGGGACAAGTTCTCGGGTGACGTTGGCCAGGAAAATATCGATGCTGCACAGGCGATCAACGCCAAAATGTAACACCCGCCAGCGGTAAAAACATTCGCAAAACGGGGTGGGCGAGGTTGTCGCCCACCCTCACCAATAACAAAAATCGGGAGGGGGAGACATGCACACCGCACGCGGTTTCATGGACCGGATCGAGGAAACCCTGATTGCGATCATTCTCGGGTTGATGACGGTCATCACTTTTGCCAATGTGGTCTGGAGAAAGCTGCTGGCATCCAACCTCCTGTGGGGGCTTGAAACCACAGTTTTCCTGTTTGCCTGGCTTGTCTTGCTGGGGGCCTCCTACCTGGTGAAAACCAATGCTCACCTTGGTGTGGATGCAATTATCGAACTGGTCTCGCCGCCTGTTCGCCGCGCCATGGCGCTGTTTTCAGTCGCTGTCTGCATTGTGTTCAGTTTTCTGATGCTGAAAGGCGCGTGGGACTATTGGGCCAATTTTGCCAACCTGCCACAAACCAGCGGGCGCTGGTTTCCAACTGGATTTGAGGAAAAATTTCGCCCCAAGGGGTGGTATGAGGTGGATGATATCGGCATGCCGTTTTTTCTGGACTGGATGGGGAATGTTTTCAATGACGGTGAAAAATATGAAAAACTGCCGCGCATGATCCCTTACGCTGTTCTGCCTCTCTCCATGGCATTGCTGTTGTTCCGCTATCTTCAGGCCGCCTGGCGGGTCTGGAAAGGCGAGACGGACAGGATTGTTGCAAGTCATGAACTGGAAGACGAAGTCGAAGAAGTGAACGAGCTGTTGGGGGAGACCGACTGATGGATGTGATCCTTCTGTTCGTCATGGTTGTCGGCTTTCTGCTGGTCGGGGTGCCGATTGCCATTTCCCTCGGGATGTCCAGTATCCTTTATCTGCTGATCTTCTCGGGAAGCTCCATGGCCTCGGTCGCGCAAACGCTGTTTTCGGCGTTTCAGGGCCATTTTACCCTGTTGGCGATCCCCTTCTTCATTCTTGCCTCCAGTTTCATGTCGACCGGCGGCGTCGCCAAACGGATAATCCGGTTTTCCATTGCCGTGGTCGGCCATTTCCGTGGCGGGCTTGCGATTGCGGGGGTGTTTGCCTGCATGATCTTTGCCGCCCTGTCCGGTTCCAGCCCGGCGACAGTGGTTGCCATCGGCACCATCGTGATCGCGGCCATGACAGAAGCCGGCTATACCAAGGATTTTGCGGCTGGGGTCATCTGTAACGCCGGCACGCTGGGTATCCTGATCCCGCCTTCGATCGTTATGGTGGTATATGCCGCTGCGGTCGAAGTTTCCGTTGGCCGCATGTTTCTGGCCGGTATCATCCCCGGTTTGCTGGCCGGCACCATGCTGATGATCGCCATTTACGTCATGGCCCGGGTAAAAAACATGCCAAAAGGTGAATGGCGGGGCTGGGGCGAGGTTGCCGACTCTTTCATCGAGGCATTCTGGGGCTTGATGCTGATCGTCATCATCATGGTGGGGATTTACGGTATTCCGGGGCTGACAGGGGCGATCTTTACCCCGACCGAGGCTGCTGCCGTTGCCTCGGTCTATGCCTTTCTGGTGGCCAGTTTTGTGTACCGCGACATGGGGCCGCTTTCCGCCCATGCCAACGCGGGCCAGAAAAGCAGCATATTGAGAAAACCGCAGGCTCTGATAACCGCAATGTTCCACCGTGATACGCAGCATACCCTGTTTGAGGCGGGCAAGCTGACCATCATGCTGATGTTTGTGATCGCCAACGCCTTGATCCTGAAACAGGTTCTGACCGAACAGCAGGTGCCCCAGCATATCGCCAATGCGATGCTGAGCGCGGGTCTGGGGCCGGTGATGTTTCTGGTCGTTGTCAATATCATTCTGCTGATTGGCGGGCAGTTCATGGAGCCCTCGGGCCTGCTGGTGATCGTGGCGCCGCTGGTGTTCCCGATCGCAATCAAGCTGGGCATTGACCCCATTCACCTGGGTATCATCATGGTGGTCAATATGGAGATCGGCATGATCACACCGCCTGTGGGCCTGAACCTGTTCGTGACCTCGGGGGTGGCAGGCATGCCGATGATGCGGGTGGTCAAGGCAGCGCTGCCGTTTCTGGCCGTGTTGTTCGTGTTCCTGATCATGGTCACCTATATCCCGTGGCTGTCCACCGTGATTCCCAATGCGGTGATGGGGCCGGAAACGGTGGTCAAATAGAAAACCGCCGGGGCAGGCATTCCCCTGCTACCGGCGGTCACGTCGGTTGATCGGTGCTGCCCGGCTCAGGCCCCTTCAAGCGCCGAGATGATCCCGCCAAAGTCTTCGGCTTTCAGCGAGGCCCCGCCCACAAGTGCTCCGTCTACGTTGGACACGGCAAATATCTCTGAGGCATTGCCTGGCTTGACCGACCCGCCGTAAAGCAGGCGTATGGCGTTGCCGGTTTCCGCCCCGAAACGCGCCACCAGCTCGGCGCGGATGAAATCATGCACCTCGCCGATCTCGGCAAGCGTGGGGATCTTGCCGGTGCCGATGGCCCAGATCGGCTCATAGGCCACAACGGTGTTGTCGCCGGTGCAGCCATCAGGCAGCGAGCCCGCGATCTGGCGCCCCACATGGGCCAGCGTCTCGCCCGCTTCGCGGGTTTCCAGCGCTTCGCCGCAGCAGATGATGGCGGTCAGCCCCTGGGAATGGGCGGTTTCGGCCTTGGTGCGCACCATCTCGTCGCTCTCGCAGTGATCCGCGCGCCGTTCGCTGTGGCCGACAATCACGTGGCTTGCGCCGGCGTCCGTCAGCATCTCGGCAGAAATATCCCCCGTATGCGCCCCCGACAGCGCCATGTGGCAATCCTGCCCGCCCACCATCACCGCACTGTCCTTCAGCCGTTCGCTCATGCGATGGATCAGGGTTGCGGGCGGGCACAGCAGAATGTCGCATTCTGGCGCGGCAAAGGCGGCGGCCAGTGCATCGGCCTCGGTCAGTGACCCGGAGGTTCCGTTCATTTTCCAGTTTCCGGCGGCGAGCTTTCTGCGCATCGTTGTTTTCCCTCTGTTGGTATGTCGGGGAAATTCCCCGAAATCTGCCGACAAAGCAAGCATCTTGGCCAAAACTGCGGCAAGTCGAAGCGTTCAGAGCGCGGCCAGGGCCTTTTGCCCCCAGGTCAGTGCGGCGTCGGGATCGGATAGTGCTGCGTCTGGCAGGGTCCAATAGGCCATGCGATCGCCGCTATCGGCGCCGAACTGCCGTGCCCCTGCGGCGGCCATTTCATCGGCAAAGGGGCCTTTGGCCTTCAGATACAGGGTGCCTTCGCGATCCAGCATGGCAAATATGGTGCCATCGCAATAAATCGAAAGCCCGCCCATCATTTTGCGGGTGGTGATATGGCCCAGCGGGTCAAACATATCGTGGACAAAGGCAATATCGGTATCGTTGATACTCATTTTCTGGCCTGTTTGGCTTTGGTGCGTTTGGTCGCCGCCTTTTGGGCCGGAACCATGGATTTTTCGGCCCAGAACATGGCCTCGTCCGGATTGTCCAGCGCACTTTCCGGCATGGACACCAGACCGGGAATGACACGCACGCCGGACTTTGTGTCGTATTGGAACGGTTTCGAGCCAGCATCGGCATATTCGGCGGCCAAGGATTTGTCGGCCTTCATGAACAAGGCATCGCCAAAGATCACAGCGAACATGGCGTCATCGATATAAAGGGCAGTGCCACCGAACAAGCGGCCGGTTCTGATCGGGCCAAGACCCGCGAACAGATCGCGGGCGTGGGCCAGAAAGTCGGGGTCGGTCGACACTACATCTCTGCGAATTTGATGGATTCGCCGCAACCGCATGCCTCGGTCACATTGGGATTGCGGAACTTGAATCCGCTTTCCAGCAGTGAAACCTCATAGTCAATTTCGGTGCCGAACAGGAACATCTGCGCCATCGGGGCAATCATCACCCGCGCGCCGTCCTGCTCCACCACTTCGTCCATCGGATCGACCTCGGAGACGTATTCCATGGTGTATTCCATTCCCGCACAGCCGCCTTTTTTCACGCCGATCCGCAGCCCTTGAACGCCGTCGCGCGCCATCAGCTTGCTGATCTGTGCCGCCGCAGCCGGGGTCATGGTCACGGCCTGTTTTCCGGGGATGCCGAACATTGCAATTCTCCTGTTCCTGTCATCCAACATAAGAACATTACGGTCATTTCTCAAGTATTGCGGCTCAGACCCGGGCCGCGGCCAGACACATGTTGGTAAGCTTGGTCAGGCTGAGCTCCGTCCCCAGCAAGCCAAGCCCGCAATCGGGGGCTGCGATCAGGCGTTCGGGGGGCAGGATTTCAAGCAGTTCCTGCATCCGGGCGCGAATGGCGGCGACCGGTTCTATATGGCTGGTGGATATGTCGACAAATCCGACGATTGCCTTGGTCTTGCGGAACTTTTCGAACAGGGAAAGGTCATTGCCACAATGGCAATCCTCGATTGACAAGGCATCAATTCTGCCATCAAGCGCCTCAACCAACTGGTGATAGGTGTTGTGATCCGCTTTTGGATAATCGGGGTTGTCGAGCTTGTCGGGATAGCCGCAGCACATATGGCTGGTGCGCTCGACATGTTCGGGAACGCCGTGGAAAATGCGTTCGAGCATCTCGACCCCGTATTCAAGCGCGGCGTCGGGCTTGCGGGCAAAAACCGGTTCATCCACCTGAATATATCTGCATCCCGCCGCAGCCAGCGCCAGAACTTCCTTGTTCAGCGCATTGGCCAGATCAAGGGCCAGTCTGCGGTCGTCGTCATAAAAACAATCGGCGGTGGTATCCATGATCGTCAATGGGCCGGGCAGGGTAATCTTTACCGGGCGGTCGCAGCCCGCCTGCGCCAGTTTGTAATCGCGTGGCAATACCGGGTTGCCGGCCTCTACCGGGCCACGAATGGCCGGAAGGACAGATTCGTAAGCCCCGTTGCGCAGCACCCGGCGTTCAAGCTTGCTGAAATCAAACCCGGAGAACTGCCGGCATTGGTAATGCACATAGTTTTCGCGCCTGATTTCCCCGTCCGTGGGCACATCCACGCCACAAGCCACCTGTGCTTTTATCACTTCGCGTGTCGCGCGCTGGAACAGGGCTTCGTTTTCGGGGCTGTCATTCCACTGATCGACCACCTTTTCCTGATAGTCGGCATCGCCGTGATCCACCTGAAACCAGTCGCGGATGGGGACATACTCAGGCTTGGGAAAAGCCCCGATACAGGTTGTCTGGATGGGCATGATTGCTGTTCCGGTTGATTGTCAGTGCAATTCTCGCTGTTACATGAAACCCAGTTCCAGCCGCGCTTCGTCACTCATCATGTCCATGCCCCACGGAGGTTCCCACACCAGTTGAACATTCACGGTTTTCACGCCGGCAAGAGGCTCGATTGCCTCGGCGACCCAACCGGGCATGTCGCCGGCCACAGGGCATCCGGGTGCCGTCAGCGTCATCAAGACGGTGACATCGTTTTCCGGACTGATCTCGATGGTATATATCAGGCCCAGATCATAGATGTTAACGGGGATTTCGGGATCATATACGCTGCGGCACGCCTCGACAACGGCGTCATACAACGGATGATCTGCGGTGGAAGGTTTGATCAGCGGGGTACCTTCAAGCATTTCGGGTGTTTCGGCGGTCATCTGGTTCTCTCGTCTATTACCTGACAAAAGATATAGGGATATACGTGGATGGCGTCCAGAGGCAGGGCTTGCATTTCTGGCGAAAATGACTATCGGGGCGATATGACACAGGAATTCAGATTTGAGCGAAACGCCTGCGATGGCAAGGCCCGCAGCGGTGTTATCCACACGCCGCGCGGCGACATCCGCACACCGGCCTTCATGCCGGTCGGCACCGCCGCAACCGTCAAGGCCATGTTGCCGGAAAGTGTGCGCGCAACTGGTGCGGATATCCTGCTGGGAAATACCTATCACCTGATGCTCCGGCCCACAGCCGAGCGTATAAACCGGCTGGGTGGCTTGCACAGGTTCATGAACTGGAACCGGCCGATCCTGACGGACAGCGGTGGATTCCAAGTGATGAGTCTGGCCGGATTGCGCAAGCTGAGCGAAGAGGGTGTGCGCTTCAAATCGCATATTGATGGAAGTGAGCACAACCTGACCCCGGAGCGCAGCATGGAAATACAGCGTCTTCTGGGCAGCGATATCGTGATGTGTTTCGATGAATGTCCGGCGCTGCCGGCGCCTGCTGAAACAGTGGCTGAAAGCATGCGGCTTTCAATGCGGTGGGCCGCACGCTCCAAAGCGGCCTTTGGCGACCGGCCCGGCCATGCACTGTTTGGTATTCAGCAGGGAGGTGTGCTGCGGGATCTTCGTGCGGAAAGTGCCGAGAAACTTCGCGAGATCGGGTTTGACGGTTATGCGGTTGGCGGGCTGGCGGTTGGCGAAGGACAGCAGGCCATGTTTGAGGTGCTGGATTTTGCGCCAGACATGCTGCCCGAGGACAAACCCCGCTATCTGATGGGGGTCGGGAAACCCGATGATATCGTTGGTGCCGTGGCCCGCGGCATTGACATGATGGACTGTGTTCTGCCGTCGCGATCGGGGCGCACGGGGCAGGTTTTCACCCGCCACGGCGTCCTGAACATCAAGAATGCCCGGCATCAGGATGACCCGCGCCCGCTGGACGAAAATTGTTCCTGCCCGGCTTGCAAGCACTACAGCCGCGCCTATCTGCATCATGTTTTTCGCGCCCGCGAGATCATCAGTTCCATGCTGCTGACCTGGCATAACCTGCAATATTATCAGGATCTCATGTCCGGAATGCGCCAGGCGATTGAAGAGAGGCGTTTCAAGGCATGGGTGGCAGATTTTCACGCAACACGTGCCGCGGGCGATATCGACCCGCTGTAACAGGGAAACCGACCGCTGATCCGATCCGGCCGCTTCTGGATGAAGATGGCGAAGGCGAGTCGACATTCCTGGTGCAAGGGTATTGCTGCACCTGCAAAAAAGCTGCGGAATATGCCTTGATTCTGTAAAGAAACTTCCCATCTTGGGCTTAACTGTCGTTACCATAGGCCATAAAGGTGCCGGTAATGGCGAAATGAAGCATTCCAGCCTTGCCCCGGAGAGCGCCAGAAGGCATTCTTCTGTAAATGCAGAACCGGTAGCCTGATTTGAAGGTTGCAAGGGGGGGTGGAATTGCCCGAAACAAAGGTCAATACGGCAGTGTGTCATTCACACAGCCAGGAGCCAAGGAAGTAGAATGGACGAGCAACTAAACCAATCTTACCCTGTCTTGCCGCTGCGCGACATTGTGGTTTTCCCGCATATGATCGTGCCGCTTTTTGTGGGCCGAGAGAAATCTGTGCGCGCGCTGGAAGAGGTGATGCAGGATGACAAGCAGATATTGCTTTCAAGCCAGATAGATCCGAGCGTGGATGATCCGGATTCGGATGGCATTTATCGCGTCGGCGTTCTGGCGAATGTCCTGCAGTTGCTAAAACTGCCGGACGGAACCGTGAAAGTGCTGGTCGAAGGCCGCGAGCGGGTTCGCATAACCGATTATCTGGAGAACGATTCTTTCTTTGAGGCCCATGCCGAACCTCTGGAAGAGTCGCTGGGAGACAGCGATACGGTCGAAGCGCTGATGCGTTCGATCGGGCAGGAATTCGAGCGTTACGCCCGCATCAAGAAAAATATCCCGGAAGAAGCGTTGGCTGCCATATCGGAAACCCATGAAAGTGCACGTCTGGCCGATCTGGTCGCCGGGCATCTGGGGATCGAAGTGGAGCAGAAACAGGATCTGCTCGAAACACTTTCGGTCGCGGAAAGGCTTGAGAAAATCTATGGCCTGATGCAGGGCGAAATGTCGGTGCTGAAGGTCGAGAAAAAGATCAAGACGCGGGTCAAATCCCAGATGGAGCGTACCCAGCGCGAATACTATCTGAATGAGCAGATGAAGGCCATTCAGAAAGAATTGGGCGATGGTGAAGAAGGGGAAGGCGAACTCGCCGAACTGGAAGAGAGAATCGAAAAGACCAAGCTGAGCAAGGAAGCACGGGAAAAAGCCCTTGGCGAGTTGAAAAAACTCAAGTCGATGTCACCGATGTCGGCCGAGGCGACCGTCGTGCGCAACTATCTCGATTGGATGCTGTCCATTCCGTGGGGCGTCAAAAGCCGCGTCAAAAAGAACCTTGCCGCCGCGCAAAAGATTCTGGACGAGGATCACTATGGTCTGGAAAAGGTCAAGGAGCGCATTGTTGAATATCTGGCGGTGCAGCAACGCAGCAAAAAGCTGAAAGGCCCGATCCTGTGCCTCGTGGGGCCGCCGGGTGTGGGCAAGACCAGCCTCGGTAAATCCGTGGCACGTGCCACGGGACGTGAATTCATTCGTATTTCGCTGGGCGGGGTACGCGATGAAAGCGAAATCCGTGGCCACCGGCGGACATATATCGGCTCTATGCCCGGCAAGATCATTCAGGCGCTGAAAAAGGCCAAAACCACCAACCCTCTGATCCTTCTGGACGAGATTGACAAGATGGGGCAGGATTTCCGCGGGGATCCGGCAAGCGCAATGCTGGAAGTGCTGGATCCGGAGCAGAACTCGACCTTTGTCGACCATTACATGGAGGTCGAGTACGATCTCAGCAATGTCATGTTCCTGACAACGGCCAACACCTATAACATGCCAAGCCCGTTGCTGGACCGGATGGAGATCATTCCACTTGCCGGCTATACGGAGGACGAAAAAACCGAGATTGCCCGCCAGCATCTGATTCCGAAACAGATAAAGAATCACGGTTTGAAAGACGGTGAGTTTTCTATCGACGATGCCGCACTGCTGGAACTGGTTCGCACATATACCCGGGAGGCCGGTGTCAGAAATCTGGAGCGTGAAATCGCGCGTCTGGCACGTAAGGCGGTGACGAAAATCATCAAGAACGAGGCCAAGACTGTGCAGATTACACCCGAGGTTCTGGAAGATTTTCTGGGCGCGAAGAAATTCCGCTACGGTCTGGCCGAGAAAGAAGACCAGATCGGTGTTGTAACGGGATTGGCCTGGACCAGTGTCGGGGGTGAATTGCTGTCGATCGAGGCTTTGAAGCTCCCCGGAAAGGGGCGGATGAAAACGACCGGGAAGCTGGGCGATGTGATGAAAGAAAGCATCGAAGCGGCCAGTTCGTTCGTGCGTTCCATTGCACCGCGGCTGGGCGTCAAGCCAACGGTTTTCGAGACAATCGACATCCATGTCCACGTGCCGGAAGGGGCCACGCCCAAGGACGGCCCTTCTGCCGGTGTCGGCATGGTGACCTCAATCGTTTCGGTCCTGACCGGGATCGCTGTGAAAAAGGACATTGCCATGACCGGGGAGGTGACCCTGCGCGGTAATGTTCTGGCAATTGGCGGCCTGAAAGAAAAACTGTTGGCGGCTTTGCGCGGCGGTATCAAAACGGTTCTGATCCCGATGGAAAACGAAAAGGATCTGCCTGAGATACCGGACAATGTGAAAGAGGGATTGACCATCATCCCGGTGTCACATGTCAGCGAAGTTCTGAAATTGGCGCTGGTAAAGGAGCCGGAGCCAATTGAATGGGACGAAGCGGCAGAGGAAGCCGCGGCAGTCAAGGCCGCCCTGGCGGCCAAAGAGCAAGGCGCGGCTTCGGTCGCACATTGACCAGACCGATATCCGAATAAGAAAGGCGCCTCTTTGCGGGCGCCTTTTTTGCAGGTGAATTCTGTGGATCGCGCAGAGCCGAATGGCTATGGTGTTATAAATCAGATTACAAACGGGCGGAGAGATTATGGCAAAACCAACCAAGACGACGACCAAGCGTGTCGCGAAACCCAAGCTGGTTAAATCCGCGCCAAAGCCGGTTGAAAAGAAAAGCGCCATGCAGACCGGATTGCGCAAGAAAGAACTTGTTGACCGTGTTGTCGAACGCTCGGGAAAAAAGAAAAGGGACGCCAAGCCTGTCGTCGAAGCCATGCTGGCCATTCTCGGTGAGGCCCTGGCAAATGGAGAGCAGTTGAACCTGATGCCGATGGGGAAATTTGTGATAAAACGGGAAAAGGAGCTGGAAAACGCCAAGGTCATGGTTTGCCGGATACGGCAGCCGAAAAGACCTGACGGGGGCGGGGATACCCCGCTAGCCGGGACGCAATAGCAGCCTGGCAAAACCATTATGGGGGTGATTAGCTCAGTGGTAGAGCGCTTCGTTCACATCGAAGATGTCAGGAGTTCGAATCTCTTATCACCCACCACTTACATCTTTCTATGCAAAGCCCCTTCAACGCCTTGAATAGCAAGGCGATTTGGGGGTTCGAAGCCCTTCATTTCCTTAGGGCGTAGACCTATAAGCCCTGCACCGCTGGCGGGATTGTCGCGAAATATCAACGGCTTGGGGT
>JALSRG010000020.1 GCA_026984915.1 Marinosulfonomonas sp.
ACCGCCTCCATTCTTGAAATTGGCCCCATCCCTTGTTGTCTGCAAAAATTCGATCAAGGCACATTGCAGCGATACGATTGAAAAACCCTCTCCGGTGTTTTCTCCGTGGATTTGAAGCAGGTGAATTGGGTTCAGATAGCGGGTTTCAAGCCGGGAACAGAAGAAATCATCAAAAGCGGTTTCCCAAAGATTAGGGTGATTATCTAGTTGGGCTTTCAATCTGTTCCAATCCGCAACAGTTCGCTTTCCCGCAATCTCCATTTCGTTGTTGTTGGTTGTCGTCATAAATATTCCCAAGGTTGATCTGTCTGGCAGGCAATATCTCGCAATCAAATTGATTTGAGAAATCCTCAGAATAATACAACAATAGCCAGAAGATATACCAGAGTATTTGCCAATCAGCAGAATGATTGTGGGCCTTTCTGGATAAATGCCCATGCTCTCCGCCCATCCGTCATTTTGCAAAAATGACAGCGCCCGACCGCCCCATGGCGGGCGCTATGCAACGGTCCGACTTGCAGAGAGGTTCTTCATTGTTCGGAACATGGAAACCGGCGCAACCCGAAGTGCCATGCGCCCACCCGGTCGGGCGCTGTCATTTTCACAAAATGGCTCTATTCCGCCTCGAACCGCCCCGATTTGCCGCCTTCTTTCATCGTCAAACGTATCCCGCCGATTTCCATTGTCTTTTCAACGGCTTTCAGCATGTCGTAAACCGTCAGACCCGCCACCGAGACCGCTGTCAGGGCTTCCATTTCGATGCCGGTCTGGCCGGTGGTTTTCACCGTGGCCTCGATCACCACACCGGGCAGGTCCGGGTCCGGTGTCAGGTCGAGTGCGACCTTGCTGATCGGCAGCGGGTGGCACAGCGGGATCAGACTGCTGGTTTGCTTGGCCCCCATGATACCGGCCAGTCGGGCCACGCCCAGCACGTCGCCCTTTTTGGCCGCGCCGTCAGTCATGATGGCATAGGTTTCAGGCGTCATTCTGACATGGCCACGGGCGATGGCGGTGCGGGATGTGACGGGTTTTTCCGAGACATCGACCATATGGGCATCGCCCTTGCCGTCAAAATGGGTCAAGCCGGACATGGTTACAGGCCTCCTCCGTCTGGGCGCAGTGGGTTGGCCAGCAGGGCGCGGGTTGCGGCCTCTACGTCGGGCTGGCGCATCAGGGCCTCGCCGATCAGAAAGCAGCGCGCGCCATAGCGGGCCAGTTCGGCCAGATCCTCGGGGGTCGACAGGCCCGATTCCGAAACGATGGTGCGGTCGGGCGGCACCAGCTTTGCCAGCCGTTTCGTGGTGTCCAGCGAGGTTTCGAACGTTTTCAGATCGCGGTTGTTTATGCCCATCAACGGTGTTTTCAGCAAGGTGGCGCGGTTCAGTTCTTCTTCGTTGTGAACCTCGACCAGAACGCTCATGCCCCATTCCGTTGCGGTTTCTTCCAGCGCGATTGCATCGTTGTCACTGAGCATGGCCATGATAATCAGGATGCAATCCGCCCCAAGTGCGCGCGATTGCACAACCTGATAGGGGTCAAGCATGAAATCCTTGCGCAGAACCGGCAGGTCGCAGGCTTCACGGGCCTGCGTCAGGTATTCATCCGCGCCCTGAAAGCTGGGGCCATCGGTGAGCACCGACAGGCAGGTGGCCCCGCCGGCGGCATAGGCTTTCGCCAGTTCGGCCGGGTCGAAATCTGCGCGAATCAGGCCCTTTGACGGGCTGGCCTTCTTGATTTCGGCGATCAGCCCATAGCTGTCATGGGTGGCCAGAATCAACGCTTCTGCAAAAGGGCGCACCGGTTGGGCATTTTTGGCATCGGTTTCGACATCGGCCAGCGGGCGGGTTGCCTTGCTGGCTGCGATTTCTTCAAGCTTGTAAGCCTTGATTTTTTCCAGGATATCCATGCAGGTTATGTAACCTGCCCGCGCCCAGGGGACAATTGTTATCTGCATGTCAGGATCGGCGGGGAAGCAGAATGAGGGGCAGCGTTGGAGCGGCAGGATGCTTTCGGCCAGCATGCGCGCCTCAAATCCGCGTCCCGCTGACCAGGCAAGGAACCCGTTCCCCTGCTGGGCGGATTGAGCACGTGATAGCTGCTCCCCGTGTCTGTCGTCTCCAGTGATTTACCATTGCCAGCCTGGCCAATCTCTGTCGAAGCCAGACCGTTCGCCGGCCCTTCTGTGGTGGTGACACTGGCAGCATTGCCGGTGAAGGAGATGAACTGGCGAACGGTATTGGTTGCGCTCTCAAAGAGAGCAGCAGCCCCCATCACAACAAGGACGCAAACGAATGCGGTGTGCGGTCAGTCGGGGTTTTGTGTTACTTTTGCCAAGGCTCTGATCTTTTTGAGGGCATTGCCGCTGTCGATGCTTTCTCTTGCAAGATCAACGCCTTCTGGCATGGTTTTTACCTTATCCGCCACCATCAGCGCGGCGGCCGCATTCAGCAGCACCGCATCGCGGTAGGCGCTCTTTTCACCCTCAAGAAGGGCGGCGAAGGCGCGGCCGTTCTGCTCGGGGCTTCCGCCAAGGATGGCCTCGAAGGGATGCACCGGCAGGCCGGCGTCTTCGGGTGCGATCTCGAATTCGCGGATTTCGCCGCCTTCCTCGAGCGCGACCACCCGGCTCGGCGCCGCGATCGAAAGCTCGTCAGTGCCGTCGCCCCCGTGCACCAGCCAGGCGCGTTCGCTGCCCAGGGCCTTCAGGGTTTCGGCCATCGGGCGCAGCAGATCGGGTGAAAAGGCACCGGTCAACTGGCGTTTCACCCCGGCCGGGTTGGTGAGGGGGCCGAGGATGTTGAAGATGGTGCGGGTGCCAAGCTCGGCGCGGGTCGGCATCACATGCGCAATTGCCGGATGGTGCATGGGCGCCATCATGAAGGCGATGCCGGTCTCGGCCAGGGCGCGCTGCACCACCTCGGGGCCAACCATCACCTCAACCCCCATCTGTCCCAGCGCATCCGCCGCGCCCGATTTCGAACTGAGGTTGCGGTTGCCGTGTTTGGCAACCACCACACCGGCGCCGGCCACCACAAAGGCGGTGGCGGTAGAGATGTTCAGCGTGCCCTTGCCATCGCCCCCGGTGCCGACGATGTCCATCGCGCCGGCGGGGGCCTGCACCGGTTTGCATTTCGCCCGCATCACGGCGGCGGCGGCGGCATATTCATCGACCGTTTCGCCACGGGTGCGCAGCGCCATCAGCAAACCGCCGATCTGGCTGGGCGTGGCTTCGCCCTCGAACAGGATGTTGAAGGCCGCCTCTGCCTGCGCGCGGGTCAGCGGGCCTTCGGCAGCAGCGTTGATCAGGGGTTTCAGGGCTTCGCTCATGCCGGCTCCTTTACCGTCTCAAGAAAATTCTGCAAAAGCGCGTGCCCATGTTCCGAGGCAATGCTTTCCGGGTGAAACTGCACGCCATGGATCGGCAGGTGCCTGTGGCGCAGGCCCATGATGGTGCCGTCTTCCAACTGCGCATTGACCAGCAGGCAGTCGGGCACGCTTTCCCGTTCGACAACCAGTGAATGATAGCGTGTCGCGGCAAGGGGTGAGGCAAGGCCGGCAAAAACTCCGGTGCCATCGTGGTGGATTGTGCCCATCTTGCCATGAACGATATCCTGCGCCTGAACCACCCGCCCGCCAAAGGATTCGCCTATGGCCTGATGCCCCAGACAAACCCCCATCAGGGGGGTGCGGGTTTCGGCGGCGGCCTGGGTCAGCGCCAGACAAATCCCGGCCTGTGCCGGATCGCATGGCCCTGGTGAAAGCAGAATCGATGACGGGCGCAGGGCCATTGCCTGCTGGACATCCAGCGCATCATTGCGCACGACTTTCACGTCGGTGCCCAATTCTCCGAGATAGTGAACCAGATTGTAAGTAAAACTGTCGTAGTTATCGATCAGTAGCAGCATTTTGCCCGCTTTCAGCAATTAGGGGTGAACCTGCGTGCGGTTCACGCTATACATGCCCGGAGAGCGGATAAAGGGTCAAGACCCGAAGAATGCGCATTGCAAAGCGAAAAACGGAGAGAGCAGTGCTTAGAGGCTTTATCACAGGATCCATATGGGGCATGTTGTTTTCCGCCCTGGTTGCGGCAACGGTTTCCCTGTTGCTGCCCTTGCCGGCCCAAAGGGCGGTTTCCGAACCACCGGCACAGACCACGCCGGACGCAGAGCCACAGGCGGCGGTGACGCCCGGCGGACAGATAACAGCAACAGCCGCAAACGAGGTGGTGGTTGCAGAGCCGGAGGCCAGCACGCAAGCGGCGGATGAAACGGCGGATGCGGCCAAGACGATGGTGGCCGCCCCGGCGATGCAAACTCCGGAAACATCCCAAACACCCCAAACGTCTCAGGCGGCGTTGCCGGCAATGGCGCAGAAAACGCCAGCGCAGGCAGGTGCGGCACAGGGTGCAGACGATATGGCCGGAGGGCAGGCAGACGCTGCGCCTGCGGTTGTGCCGCAAACCCAGACAGATACGCCCGCTGCCGCTGCTGGCGGGTCAGGCATCGCAAACCCCGAGAATGAACCGGACGTCCCGCCTGCAGTTGTGCAGGAGCCGGCAACCGATGTTTCCGATGAAACGGCTGGCGGTGGGGCGGGCGTGGATGCCGCTGCCGCATCGCCTGAACAGCCGGCCCCGCCCATGGTTGAAACGCCAGAACAACCCGCCCAGATGCCGCAGACAGATACCCCCGTCGCCCCCAGCGATGCCCCCGCGCGCATTCAGGTGACGGTTCAGGAACCGGAGTCCGGTGCCAAGGCACCGAATGCCGAAGAAAGTTCGGGAATTGTCACGGCAAATGCTGAAAACAGCGCCCCACCTTTGCCTGCGGCACCTGCGGCCACGCTGCCGCCCGAAGATGAACAACCGGTCGGCAAAATCACACCGGCCAGCCCTCCGGCGCCGGTTATTGTTGCCACAGCGCCCGCCGCGCCGGCACCACATACCCCCAGGCGTCTGCA
Organism: Marinosulfonomonas sp.; assembly: GCA_026984915.1. Taxonomy (GTDB): domain Bacteria; phylum Pseudomonadota; class Alphaproteobacteria; order Rhodobacterales; family Rhodobacteraceae; genus WFVA01. The sequence goes on from JALSRG010000020.1 coordinate 4,960, forward strand.
AGTGGGGGGGGCAAAAATTACCGACCGCGCATCCCCGTCCTCGAACAGAAGGCTGCCGCAGATCATTTCCAGAAAGGCCGATGGTGCGGGCAGCACCGGCGCCGCCAGGCCCGATCCGGCGACGGATCCGGACGTGGCACAGCCCGGGATTGCGCTTGAAAGCACGGAGGAAAAGCCGGCACTCGTGGCCAATTCCGTAACTTTTGACAACCCGCGTGATCTGCCGTTGGTTTCGATTATCCTGATTGATGATGCGGCCCATCCGATCAGCAAACAGGCGCTTGCCAGATTTCCGTTTCCGGTGACTTTTGCGATTGACGCCGATCGTGACGATGCGGAAGACGCGGCAATCAAATACCGGAATGCGGGCTTTGAGGTTGTGATCCTGACGGATTTGCCAAAGGATGCGACCCCCCAGGATGTGGAAGTTTCCTTTCAGGCCTACAAGTCACAAATTCCACTGGCGGTGGCGTTGATGGACCGGAATCTGAACGGCTTTCAGGGCAACCGCGAGCTGGTCAAGCAAGCGGCCGCGAATCTGGCCGAGAGCGGGCACGGGTTCCTGTCTTTCGACAAAGGCCTGAACACGGCTGAAAAACTGGCGGCGCGGGCCGGGGTCAAGGCGGGCCTGATCTACCGTGTGCTTGATGCCAACGGGGAAAAGCCCGAGATGATTCGCCGCTATCTGGACCGTGCGGCATTTCGGGCGGCAAAGGACGGGCAGGTGATCCTGTTGGGGCACACAAATCCCGACACGATAGAAGCGCTGGTCCTGTGGGGACTGGAAGACCGCGCCTCAAGTGTCGCTGTTGCGCCCCTGTCCGCCGTGCTTGAAAATCGCTAGCCGACGCACTGTCACCTGTTGTTTCGTCGGCTGAATCGCCCGGCGTCCTCGGCGGCGCGGCATATTGCCTTGGATTTGTTCACGGTCTCCTGGTACTCGGCTTGCGGGTCACTGTCATAGACCACACCACCGCCCGCCTGGATATACAATGTCTGATCCTTGACGACTGCGGTGCGCAGCGCGATGCACATATCCATATCGCCATTGGCGGCAAAATAGCCGACACCACCACCGTAAACGCCGCGCTTTTCCGGCTCCAGTTCATCAATGATCTGCATGGCCCGCACTTTTGGCGCGCCGGAAACGGTTCCTGCCGGCATTCCGGCAAAGAAAGCCGACAGCGCATCATGTTCGTCCGAAAGCTCGCCAATGACGTTGGATACGATGTGCATGACGTGGCTGTAACGCTCGACAATGAATTTTTCGGTCGGGCGAACGGTGCCGATCTTTGCGACGCGGCCGACATCGTTACGCCCGAGATCCAGCAGCATCAGATGTTCGGCCAGCTCTTTTTCGTCTGCCAGAAGATCCGCTTCCAGCGCTTTGTCTTCCTCAGGCGTGGCGCCGCGCGGGCGGGTGCCCGCAATCGGGCGGATGGTGACTTCGCGGCCAAACACCCGCACCAGTATTTCGGGGCTGGCGCCAATCACCTGGAAGTCGCCAAAATTGAAATAGAACATGAAGGGCGACGGGTTGGTGCGCCGCAGGCTGCGGTACAATGCAAACGGGGGCAGGGTGAACGGTTGCGCCCAGCGTTGCGATGGCACCACCTGGAAAATATCACCGGCCCGTATGTAATCCCGGGCCTTTTCAACCGCTTGCATATAGGCCTTGCGGCTGAAATTGGATGTCATCTCCGGCGCCGGGGCCTCGGCACCCAGATCGCGACTGTCCAGTGGGACCTGCCGTTCCAGATCGCGCAGCGCGTCCTGGACCCTTTCGGCAGCCTGTGCATAGGCGGCACGTGCCGACAGGCCCGATGACGCCCAGGCCGGTGCAACAACGATAACCTCGCCCTTGACCCCGTCCAGCACCACGACGACACTGGGGCGCAGCAACACCGCATCCGGCAGTCCCAACGGGTCGGGATTGACGTCGGGAAGGGTTTCAATCAGCCGCACCATATCATAGCCGAGATAGCCAAACAGCCCGGCCGAGGCCGGCGGAAGGCCGGCGGGCATGTCTATCCGGCTTTCCTGAATCAGGGCACGCAGGCTCTGCAGGGGTGGCTGGTCAACCGGTTCGAATATATCGGCATCCACCCGGGCCTGACGGTTGATCTCGGCCGTGTTTCCGTGACATCGCCAGATCAGATCGGGTTTCATGCCGATGATCGAATAGCGGCCGCGCACCTCTCCGCCGGTGACACTTTCCAGAAGAAAGCTGTCTTTGCGCGCCTCGGTCAGTTTCAGCATCAGCGAAACGGGGGTGTCGAGATCCGCCGCCAGCCGGGCAAAGACCAACTGGTTCTTGCCGGCGGCAAAGGCGGTTTCAAATTCGCTGAATGTCGGGGTCAGCGCCACGATGCGCCTCCGTTTCTCTGGTGGTCAATACCTGCGGTTTTGGCGGCTCAGGGGAACTGCGCATTCACCGCGTTGATCGCGGCGGAGTTCAACTGAATGCCGGCCTCGTTTTCCAGTGCGACGACATAAGCCGAGAACACGTCCTGGGCCATGGACTGCCGCAGTTGTGTGTCCAGCGCCTGCTGCAATTGCGGAACAATCGGGTTGTCCGGATCCGGCGGCAGGATATCATCCAGCCGAACCAGCAGAACGCTGCCAAAGCCTTTGACGGATTTGACCTCACCCTTGTCCATCTTGAACACCGTGGGCAAAAAGGTCTGTGGCGTGCCTTCGATGAAATCGCTGCGTGTAATGTCCTTTTCTTCGGTTACGGTCAGTCCGCGGGCGCTCATGTCGGCCCCATTGGCAAACAGGGGGGCCAGTTCTTCGGCCATGGCCTGCAGGGCCGTTTCCACCTGAAGGTTTTCCCAGCCGGCAATCACCTTGCTCTTGACATTTTCAAAATCATCCAGACGTGGCGGCAGAATCTCTTCCAGCTGCATGGCGAATGCGCCGCCGTCCTCAAGCGACTCAACTTCTGGAAAATCACCTTTGTTCACGGCCAGCGCGGCCTTGCGAAAGGCTTCGTAGTCGGCAATGCCGTCACCAAGCCCGTCCCACCAGTCAATTGTGCCCGACCGCATGTCGGTTTCTTTTGCGATGTCTTCCAGGGTTGCGCCACCGGCGAGCAGATCCTCGATATCGGGAATGAGCGTATCAATCTTGCGTCTGGCCTGATCCAGTTGATATTCGGTCAAAAGCTGGGGGCGTGCTTCTTCAAAGGTTGTTTCGTCGGCCGGCTGGATGCTGGTGACCCGGAATATGGCCGGCCCGAGGGACGAAGGCAGCAGCCCCGCCAATCCGGGCGCCTGCAAGGCAAAAACCGCATCCGCCGCCTCGCTTCCGATCTGGTCGCGGGTTACGGCGCCCAGCGAAATGTCGTTCAGGCTCAGGCCACGTTTCTTCACCAGATCCTCAAAGCTGGTCTCGCCGGACTCAAGTTCTGACATGGCGGCCCTGGCGTCTTCTTCAGTGGGAAAGACCAGGCGTTCGACCACGCGCTTTTCCGGCACCATGAATTCATTGATACGGCTGTCGTATACCTCTTTCAGGCGGGCTTCGTCTGCCGGGATCTGATCCTGAATCATCTCGGGCGTGATCCAAACGTATGAAATACGCTTCATTTCCGGCAGGGTGAAATCGGGTGTGTGCGACTGGTAATAGGCTTTCAAATCCGCATCGGTCGGTTCGGGAATCGGGGTGCTCAGATTATTCTGCCCCAATCTGATCCAGGTGAAATTGCGCCGCTCTCCGGCATAGTCCAGAAAGGTCTTTGTAAGAATATCAGGGGCTTTGATGCCGCTCAGGACAGCCCCCTGCAGCAGGGTTCTGGCCGTTTCCCGGCGCACGACAGCCTCGTATTCCGCTTCTTTCAGGCCAATCTGGCCCAGGGCGCGACGATAGGTTTCGCGGTCGAACTTTCCGTCGAGTCCGCGAAAGGACGGAATGTCCAGAATATCGTTGCGCACCGTTTCGTCACTGACCGATATGCCCAGCCGGGCCGTTTCGTTGTCCAGGGCGGCACTGGTGATCAAGCGCTGCTGAACCTGGGCGGAAAGGCCGCGTGTGGCGTTCGCCTCGGCCAGGGTGACGGGGCGCCCTTCCTGCGCCTCAAGGGCGCGCAATTCCTGGGTCAGGGCACGCTGATAGTCGCGAATGTCGATATCGGTGTTGCCCACGGAACCGATGCTGGTTACGCCGCCGCCGAAATTGGTTACGCCATAGCCACCAAGCCCAAGCAAAACCAGCAACAAGATGATCCAGACAAGGGCTTTGGAGGTTTTGCCTGTTATGCTTTCCTTGGTCATTTCGGGCCTCTTTCAAGATAGGGTCATGGTTTCTTAGGCGGTTGCGGGAAGGGGGGCAAGACCGGGGTTGGAAAACGTATGGATTTCGTATGGGTTTCGTATGGGTTTTGGTATGGTGTGCCCCGGTCAGGCACGGAATGCGGCCAGCCGCTGAAAAAGGGTGTCGATGCCGCCTGCATCGATATTGGCAAAGGCGATGCGTAACTGCCGCAGGGCAACCGCATCCCCGGTCGGGCGGAACATGGTGCCCGGCAACAGCAAAACGCCGGCCTCCGAGACCAGAGCCCTTGCCAGTTTGTCTGACGGGGTTGCGAACGGGTGCTCGACATAGGCAAAATAGGCGCCGGCCCCCAGGAGGCTCCAGCCGTCCAGCGCGGCGAATCCCTCGACCATCGCGGCTCTGCGGCGCAGGATCTCGTCGCGTTCGCCGGACAGCCAGTCTTGCAGGTTTCGCAGCCCCCAAAGTGCTGCACGCTGGCCCAATTGATTGGGGCAGATGGTGACGGTATCCAGAAACTTTTCCACCTCGGCCAGACGCCTGGCGCCGGCAATCAGCGTGCCGACCCGATGACCGGTCAGCCGGAATGCCTTGGAAAATGAATAAAGCTGGATCAGCGTGTCTTGCCAGCCCTCGGTGCTGAACAGATCGTGCGGGGCCCCTGTGCGGCTGTCAAAATCCCGATAGGTTTCGTCCAGAATGAGCGCCAGATCGTGTTTGCGGGCCAGTTCAAAGAAGGCGCGCACCAGTTTGGCCGGGTATTCAACCCCGCCGGGATTGTTCGGCGTGACCAGTACGATGGCGCGGCTGCGCGGCGTAATCAGTGCCGCAGCCCGTTCGGGATCCGGCAGCAGGTCAGGGCCGGTATCCAGAACGATGGTTTTGATTCCCTGCATGTCCAGCCACATTTTATGGTTGAAATACCAAGGGGCTGGAATGATAACTTCATCCCGGTTTCCGGCCAGGGTGGCAATGGCGGCGGCAAAGGCCTGATTGCATCCCGAGGTGATGGCCACCTGATCCGCTGCGACGGACCCACCATAGGCGGCTGTCCACTGTTCGGCTACCTCGGCCCGCAAGTCGGCAAGCCCGAGCACCGGGCCGTATAGATGCGCTGAATCGTCGTGCAGCGCGGCCTCGGCAATGGCATTGCGCAGGGCCGGTGGCGGTGGCGCGACCGGGGCGGCCTGCGAGACGTTGATCAGCGGTCTTTCCTTGCTGAAATGCACCCCGTCAAGCCAGCGGCGCGCCTGCATCACCGGCGGTGGAAAGGTGCCGGCCATGGCGGGATTGAGCGGCTGTTTCACCAGGGATCAGTCCGTACCGCGATAGGGTTCGACATATTGCAGTGCCATGTCCCAGGGAAAGAAAATCCAGGTGTCCTGACTGACCTCGGTGATATAGGTATCGACCATCGGTTTTCCCTTGGGTTTCGCATAGACCGTCGCGATATGCGCTTTGGGATACAGGTTTTTCACGATCTTGAGGGTATTGCCGGTATCGACCAGATCGTCAATGATCAGAATGCCTTCGCCGTCGCCCATGATGTCGGGGTCGGGTGATTTCAGCACTTTGGCCTCGGACTGGCGCTGGTGGTCATAGGATTTGATGCTGATGGTGTCGACCGTGCGCAAATCCAGTTCGCGGGCGATGATCATGGCCGGGGCCATGCCGCCGCGGGTGATGGCGACGACGGCCTTCCATGTACCATCATCCGGCCCCTTGCCATCGAGACGCCAGGCCAGGGCGCGGGCATCGCGGTGAATCTGGTCCCAACTGATATGAAAGCCCTTTTCATGCGGCAGCCTGTTTGTCATTTGCCCGCCTCCGGTTTGCGCCCGGTTACGACATCAATATCAGGCGCGTCCACCGCCTTCATGCCGACCACATGATAGCCGGCGTCCACATGCAGGTTTTCGCCGGTCACACCCGAGGCAAAATCCGACAGCAGAAAAACCGCAGCCTTGCCGACCTCGCCCTGCGAGACATTGCGGCGCAGTGGCGAATTCAACTCGTTCCATTTCAGGATATAGCGGAAATCGCCGATGCCGCTGGCGGCCAGTGTCTTGATCGGCCCGGCAGAGATGGCGTTGACGCGGATGTTTTTCTTGCCCAGATCCTCGGCCATGTATTTTACGCTGGTTTCCAGCGCCGCCTTGGCAACCCCCATGACGTTATAATGCGGCATCACCTTTTCGGCGCCATAATAGGTGAGGGTCAGCGCCGCGCCGCCATCCTTCATCAGTTTTTCGGCGCGCTGAACAACGGCGGTGAAGCTGTAGACCGAAATATCCATGGTCATGCGAAAGTTTTCAGGCCCGGTATCGACATAGCGGCCGCGCAACTCCTCCTTGTCGGAAAAGCCGATCGCGTGCACGACGAAATCCAGATTGCCCCAGTTTCTTTCGAGTTGGGCAAAGGCGGCATCCAGCGAGGCCGGATCAGAAACATCGCAGTCGATCATTTCCGTCACCCCCAGCCGTTCGGCCAGCGGCAGCGCACGTTTGCGGAACAGATCGCCCTGATAAGAGAGCGCCAGTTCCGCCCCCTGTTCGGCACAGGCCTGAGCAATGCCCCAGGCAATGGATTTATCATTCGCCAGGCCCATGATCAGGCCGCGTTTACCTTGCAATAGTTTCAATGGAGATCCGCCCTCTTGATCAAAGTGTTATAAAGAGAGGTTTTTAGGCGATTGCAGCTATCGCTTCAAGGCCGGTCAGCAGGTGAACCTGACGAAAAGTGCAGCTTGCCCTTGGCGCAGGGACCCGATAGCCATCTTGTTGTTGACCAACACGTCAGGCACGTTACCTTGGGGAAGGGGCGTATTGACGGAAAGAAGGCTGGATGTCGGACAGAAAGGGAATTTTTGCCGGGGATGATCCGTTTCAGATCGCCCGGCGCTGGCTGGTGGAGGCCGAAGCGGTTGAGTTGAACGACCCGAACGCCATGGCCCTGGCAACGGTGGATGCACAGGGCATGCCGGATGTGCGCATGGTCTTGCTGAAGGAAATCGAGGATGACGGCTTCCTATTTTACACGAATTACGAAAGCGCCAAGGCCATTGAACTGGACACAAGCGGCAAAGCGGCATTCGTGATACACTGGAAATCACTGCGCCGGCAGATCCGGGTGCGCGGACTGGTTGAAAAGGAAGAAGGCGAAAAGGCTGACAGCTATTATGCGTCCCGCTCCCTGAAGAGCCGGCTCGGCGCCTGGGCTTCGCGGCAGTCGCGCCCGCTCAGTTCAAGAGGGGCATTGATGGCAGAGGTCGCCCGCATTACGGCCACCAAGGGGGCGAATCCGCCGCGCCCGCCTTTCTGGGGCGGGTACCGGATTATTCCTGTGGAAATGGAGTTTTGGGCAGATGGTGCCTTTCGCCTGCACGACAGGTTCCTTTGGCGCCGTGAAAACAAGGGTGATATGTGGGAAATCAATCGTTTGAACCCGTGACATTCACGTAACGTGAATGACAAGTCATTGTGAAACAAACTGTTTTTTTGCTTGCATGCGCGGCTGTTTATGTCACAAACCTACGGTAGGGGATGACGGTTTGAAACGCTTTGAAAGCGCTGGGGATGACAGAAGAAAACAAAGATACATATGTAGTTCAGGGCCACGTCAAGTGGTTTGACCCGGCAAAGGGTTTTGGCTTTATCGTGGCGGAAAACGGTGGCCCGGACATTTTGCTGCACGCCAATGTGCTGCGCAATTTTGGCCAGAGTTCGGTTGCCGATCACGCTGAAATCCAGGTTCTGGTTCAGGAAACGGAACGTGGCATGCAGGCCACGGAAGTTCTGCGCATAGAGCCCCCGAAAGGCAGCGATGTCGGCCATGGAAGCGATTTTGAGGTTCCGGGAACGGATGTTGACATGTCACTGCCGCTTGAACCGGCGCGGGTGAAGTGGTTTGACAAGGCCAAGGGATTCGGATTCGCCAATGTTTTTGGCAAACCCGAGGATGTGTTCGTGCATATCGAGGTTCTGCGCCGGTCCGGTCTGGCCGATCTGCAGCCGGGAGAGGCTGTCGGACTGCGGGCCATAGACGGGCAGCGTGGACGCATGGCCTGTTTTGTGGCAGCATGGGACACCGCCCTGCGAAAGGATTGAAAGTGTACAGCAGATCGACAACCGGCATCCTGTTGGCCTTTGTTGTTATGCTGTTGCTTCCGCTGCGGTTGCAGGCCGCGGCATGTTCAGCCACACGGATTGATTTGCGCGGGCCTTGGGGCCAGACCAGTTTCAACGTTGAACTGGCCCAAACACCGCGTGAACGGGCCATCGGGCTGATGAACCGCGAGCAGATGGACACCGGCAGCGGCATGCTGTTCATTTATCCAGGGCCCCAGCCTGTGGCGTTCTGGATGAAAAACACCCTTATCCCGCTGGATATGCTGTTCATCGACATGGCCGGGCGTATCGTCACTATCCATGAAAATGCCCGCCCGCTGGACGAAACCCCGATTCCCGGAGGTGACAATATTCTTGCGGTTCTGGAAATAAACGGCGGCCTGTCGCGCGAGATCGGCCTGACGGTTGGCAGTTCGGTCCGCCATCCGGCGTTTGACCGTTCCAAGGCCCTCTGGCCCTGTGAATAGGATTGGTCTGAGTCCGGAGATATTTCCCCCGGGCTGATTCGTGGCTGATCCTTTCCGTTTGCCCGCCACATGCCATGCCGCATTTTGCTTTGCCCGAAGAAAACTGCTGTTTTAGGGGTTTTCAATATGCAATTCGGACGCTAGACAGCATTTCTGTTCGGGGCGTAGCGCAGCCTGGTAGCGCGACGGTTTTGGGTACCGTAGGTCGCAAGTTCGAATCTTGCCGTCCCGACCATTTCCAGATTTTGCCCCGTCAGGTGTTGCAGGGCTGCCGCGGCCGAAATTTTCAATTCCATATTTTGAATATGGGGAAATCGAATCACGACTCGGGCGGTGGTGGCTCGGGTGCTGGATCAACCAATCTGGATAAGCCTGCCGCGTAAAACAAATTTTTTATTAATGCGGTTGGCTGCACGGCAAAACCGGATTCTGCCGCAAGGCTGGAATCCTGTTCCCTGCGGTTCTGCCCCCGTACATAACCGCCAAGGCGCGTCAACAAAAAAACTGTACTCAGGATTGAAAATTGTCGTTGACCCGTCCCCCTTGATACGTCAGGTTGTGTGAACCGACCGGGAGACCACAACATTTAGTGGTATACCGCATCGGGGAGGGACAAACATCTGGTTAATAACCTGCCGGCAAAAAGGCAGGTATTTACGGCAGGGCCATGCTTTGTCACAGGTGGTTTATTGCCTTCTCGCATCTTCGGTCGGTGGACTGAAAAAGGTGTAAACGGGCCATGCAGACCCGAGCACCGGGACTGACGGGACACGACGAGGCAGAAATGAAAATTGAACGCAGATTCACCACCGAGGATTCCGGCGCCTATGGCGAACTGGAATTCACAACCACCAGCAGCGAGATCCGCAATCCGGACGGCACGGTCGTTTTCAAGCTGGACAATTGCGAGGTTCCCGAGGGCTGGTCGCAGGTTGCCTCTGACGTGATCGCGCAGAAATATTTTCGCAAGGCCGGGGTGCCGGCGCGGCTGAAAAAGGTGAGGGAAAAGGGCGTTCCCGAATTTCTGTGGCGCTCGGTTGCTGACGAAAAGGCGCTGGCAGAATTGCCGGAGGATGAGCGCCTGGTGGGCGAGACCCGCGCGCAGCAGGTGTTTGACCGGCTGGCCGGTGCCTGGGCCTATTGGGGCTGGAAGGGCGGCTATTTCAGCACCGAGGCCGATGCCCGCGCCTATTTCGATGAAATGCGGTACATGCTGGCCACCCAGCGTGGTGCCCCGAACAGCCCGCAATGGTTCAACACCGGCCTGCACTGGGCCTATGGAATTGATGGGCCGGGGCAGGGGCATTATTATGTCGATTACAAATCCGGCAAGCTGACCCGTTCGGCCAGCGCCTATGAACACCCGCAACCGCACGCCTGTTTCATCCAGTCGGTCAGGGATGATCTGGTGGGAGAGGGCGGCATCATGGATCTGTGGGTGCGCGAGGCACGGCTGTTCAAATACGGCAGCGGCACCGGCACCAACTTTTCCAGCCTGCGGGCCGATGGCGAGGCACTGTCGGGCGGCGGAAAATCCAGCGGCCTGATGGGTTTTCTGAAAATCGGCGACCGGGCGGCCGGCGCGATCAAATCCGGCGGCACCACCCGGCGGGCCGCCAAAATGGTGATCTGCGATGCCGACCACCCCGATATCGAGGAATTCATCAACTGGAAGGTCAAGGAAGAGCAGAAGGTGGCCAGCCTTGTCGCCGGCTCCAAGATGCACGAGCAGAAACTGAATGAAATCTTTGCCGCTATTCGCAGCTGGGATGGCAAGGAAGAAGACGCCACGGATCCAAAGCTGAACGAGAGCCTGAAAGCCGCCATCCGTGGCGCGAAAAAGGTCATGATCCCCGAGACTTATATCAACCGCGTACTGCAATACGCCCGCCAGGGATACACCAGCATCGAGTTTCCGACATATGATACGGATTGGGACAGTGAAGCCTATCTTTCCGTGTCGGGGCAGAACTCGAACAACTCGATCCGGGTGACGGATGCCTTTCTGAAGGCGGTGCGCGATGATGCCGACTGGGAATTGCTGCGCCGCACGGACGGCAGGGTGGCCAAGACCATCAGGGCGCGCGATCTGTGGCAGCAGATCGGCCATGCGGCCTGGGCCTGTGCCGATCCCGGCATCCAGTTTCACGACACGGTGAATGCCTGGCACACCTGCCCGGAAGATGGCGAGATTCGCGGCTCGAACCCGTGTTCGGAATACATGTTTCTGGATGATACCGCCTGTAACCTTGCCAGCATGAACCTGCTGACCTTTCTTGAGGATGACAAGTTCCAGGCCGAAGATTACATGCATGCCACGCGGCTCTGGACGCTGACGCTGGAAATCAGCGTGACCATGGCACAGTTTCCCAGCAAGGAAATCGCGCAGCTTTCCCATGATTTCCGCACCCTGGGGCTGGGTTATGCCAATATCGGCGGCCTGTTGATGAACATGGGGCTGGGGTACGACAGCGACGAGGGCCGCGCCATGTGCGGTGCGCTGACGGCGATCATGACCGGTGTCGCCTATGCAACCAGCGCCGAAATCGCCGGAGAACTGGGGCCGTTTGATGGGTTCGCGCGCAACCGCGAACCGATGCTGCGGGTGATCCGCAACCATCGCACCGCCGCCCTGGGCAAGGCCGACGGCTATGAAGGGCTGACGGTGAAACCCGTGCCGCTGGACCACAAGAACTGCCCGGATGCGCGGCTGGTCGATCTGGCCGTGGGGGCCTGGGACGAAGCCCTGAAACTGGGCGAAAAGAACGGCTATCGCAACGCCCAGACCACGGTGATTGCCCCGACCGGCACCATCGGTCTGGTGATGGATTGCGACACCACCGGGATCGAGCCGGATTTCGCGCTGGTGAAGTTCAAGAAACTGGCCGGCGGTGGCTATTTCAAGATCATCAACCGCTCGGTGCCGGCGGCGCTGGAAAAGCTGGGCTATGGCAGTGCCGAGATAGAAGAGATCATTTCCCACGCGGTCGGCCATGCCAGCCTGGGCAACGCGCCGGGGATCAACCAGACCTCGCTGATCGGCCACGGTTTTGGCCCGCTGGAGCTTGAAAAGATCGAAGCGGCGCTGCCGAGCGCCTTTGACATTCGCTTTGTCTTCAACCAGTGGACACTGGGCGAGGAATTCTGCACCAATGTACTGGGGATCCCGGCGGAAAAGCTGAATGATCCGGGTTTTGACCTGCTGCGCCACCTTGGCTATAGCCGTGCCGATATCGAGGCGGCCAATGACCATGTTTGCGGCACCATGACGCTGGAGGGTGCGCCGCATCTGAAGCCCGAACATTACGGCGTGTTTGACTGCGCCAATGCCTGCGGCAAGACCGGCAAACGCTATCTGAGCGTGGACAGCCACATTTACATGATGGCGGCGGCGCAATCGTTTATCTCCGGCGCCATCAGCAAGACCATCAACATGCCCAATGATGCCACGATCGAGGATTGTCAGGCCGCCTATGAACTGAGCTGGTCACTGGGGACCAAGGCCAATGCGCTCTATCGCGACGGGTCAAAGCTGAGCCAGCCGCTCGCATCAGCGCTGATCGAGGATGACGACGAGGCCGCGGAAATTCTGGAAAGCGGCACACCGCATGAAAAGGCCGCGGTACTGGCCGAGAAGGTGATTGAAAAGATCGTCATCAAGGAAGTCACCCGCACCCATCGCGAAAAAATGCCCGACCGGCGCAAGGGCTATACGCAAAAGGCCAATGTGGGCGGCCACAAGGTCTATCTGCGCACCGGCGAATATGAAGACGGATCGCTGGGCGAGATTTTCATCGACATGCACAAGGAAGGCGCCGGTTTCCGGGCGATGATGAACAACTTTGCCATCGCCGTTTCGGTGGGCCTGCAATACGGGGTGCCGCTTGAGGAGTTTGTCGATGCCTTTACCTTTACCAAGTTTGAGCCGGCGGGCATGGTTCAGGGCAATGACAGCATCAAATCCGCGACCTCCATCCTCGATTACATTTTCCGCGAACTGGCGGTCAGCTATCTGGACCGGACCGATCTGGCGCATATCAAGCCACAGGGCGCCAGTTTTGACGATCTGGGGCGCGGTGCCGAGGAAGGCGTCTCCAATATCCGCGAGTTGAGCGGCACCGCCGCCGCCAATTCGCTGGAAGTGCTGAAACAGATCACCTCGACCGGTTATCTGCGCAAGCGCGTGCCACAGGAATTCGTGGTGCTGCAAGGCGGTGGTGCTGCCAGCGGTGCGGCCGCGGCCGATCCGGTGGGCAACCTGCAAACCCTGGTGCCGGAAACAAAGGAAACCATGGCGGCAACCGTTGCGGTGGCGACCATGGCAACCACCACCGACACCGGGCCGATGATGACCATGGATGCCCGCACCAAGGCCAAGATGCAGGGTTACGAGGGCGAAGCCTG
>JALSRG010000021.1 GCA_026984915.1 Marinosulfonomonas sp.
CCTAAGATTTACCGCCCTTCTTCCCTTTCTTCCTGGCATATTTTCCCAGGCCGGATTTCTTGTGCCTCGGTTTCTTGCCGGCGCGGTTTCCCAGCGAAGCAGAGGGATCAGCCGCACCCGGCTTTGTCTTACGCCGCGGCGTAGCATCCCCGGAGCCTTCAAACCTGGGCTTCCAATCTGGCTTTGGCGCTTCCCGCCGGGCATCGGATTTCGTCTTTTGGTTCTCTTGCGGCATCTTGCGTGCTTTGGTCTTTTCCAAATCCGCCTTGCGGGGCTCTTTCGCAGCGCGTGGCTGTGGTGTGGCCGGGGTATCGTTCTCGCGTTGCTTTTGCGCCTTGTCAAACCGGCGCGATTTGCCTTCGTGGAAAGCGCGTTTGGGCCGGCGCGGCCGCCCGGTGTTTCCTGGTGCGGTTAAATCCGGAGCATGATCAAGGCGCACAATCCGAATGCCCTGCTCCAGTTCCCCTTTGGCGCCAATCGAGTTGAAAAAGGCATCAGCCGCATCCGCATTCAACTGGACAAAGCTTTCGTCCGCCTGCAGCCGGATCGCACCAATATCAGCCTTGGTGATCTGCCCTGCGCGACACAAGAGCGGCAGCAGCCAGCGCGGTTCGGCCTTTTGGTTGCGGCCAATGTTCAACCGCGCCCAGGTACTGTTCTTGAATTCGTCTCTTGGCGCGCGTCGCTGCGGGGTGTCGGCACGCACTGGCATCAACTCTTCCGGGGCAGACTGACGACCACGATAGAGTTTCAGATAGGCCGCCGCCAGTTGCGCCGGTTCGACGGCCTCCAGCAGCTCTTTTGCAATGGCCTGATCATCGTCTTCCAGCACTATCGGCTCTGCCAGAATGGCAAGCATGCGCTCATTGTCCCGCCGCAATACATCCGCCGCATTTGGCGGTGTGCCCCATTTTGCCGCCACCCGGGCGGCTGAAAGCAGGCGCTCGGCTTTCTTTCGCATATTTGCCGGTACAATCAGCGCGCTGACCCCTTTTCGGCCGGCCCGGCCTGTGCGCCCCGAACGATGCAGCAATGCCTCTTTGTTTTGCGGCAAATCTGCATGTACAACCAGTTCCAGCCCCGGCAAATCAATACCCCGTGCAGCAACATCGGTGGCAATGCATACGCGGGCACGCCCATCGCGCATGGCCTGCAAGGCATGGGTCCGCTCGTTCTGGCTCAGTTCTCCCGACAGGGCCACAACCGAGAACCCGCGGTTGTTGAAACGGGCCGTGAGGTGATTGACCGTGGCGCGGGTTGCGCAAAAAACCAATGCGTTCCGGGCATCGTAATAGCGCAGCACGTTAATGATCGCATTCTCACGATCACTTGCTGCGCAGGCAAGAGCACGGTATTCGATGTCAACATGTTGTTCGCGCTCGGCTACTGTTGAAATGCGCTCTGCATTTTTCTGATAACGCTTTGCCAGATTGGCAATCGCCCGCGGGACCGTTGCAGAAAACATCAGCGTGCGACGGTTTTCCGGGGCAGCCTGCAGGATGAATTCCAGATCCTCGCGAAAGCCCAGATCCAGCATTTCGTCCGCTTCGTCCAGAACGACGGCCCGTACAAAGGACATGTCCAACGCGCCGCGCTGCAAATGGTCACGCAAACGCCCTGGTGTTCCGACAACAATATGCGCTCCGCGCTCCAGGGCGCGCCGCTCGCTTCGCATATCCATCCCGCCGACGCAGGATGTTATGCGCGCGCCGGTCTGGGCATAAAGCCATTCCAGCTCTCGCTTTACCTGCATCGCCAGTTCACGCGTCGGAGCGATAACCAGCGCAAGCGGTTCCGCAGCCGGACCAAACCTGTCCGTTTCATTTAACAGTGTCGGTGCCAGAGCCAGGCCAAAGGCCACCGTTTTCCCCGAGCCGGTCTGCGCCGAAACAAGAATGTCTCGCGCCGCCAGATGCGGCTCGGAAACCGCATTCTGAACAGGGGTCAGTTTTGTATAACCGCGTTTTTCCAGCGCAGAAGCCAGCGGAGCGAGAATAAGGGGGGTCTGTGTCACGAGGTGTCTTTCAAATGATGGAAGCCCTGCCTCAACAGAGCTGCAAGCGGGCCTGATACTCCGGGAAAGCGAGACACGCAATCAAATTCCCCACAATTTCAGGGCACACTGCGCATCATCCATTCACTTAAGCAGGATATGGTACCAGCGCCCCGGCTCGAACGGGGGACCTCCTGATCCACAATCAGGCGCTCTAACCAACTGAGCTACGCCGGCACTAGGGGCGGATTTAGCGCCCACGGCCAGGCATTGCAAGAGGCTGTGCTTGAAAAATACGGGAATTAGGCCTATCGCAGGGCGCACAAGCAAAGGAGAGCGAAATGGGGATCAACAGCGAAAGCGATCTGGCGGCCAATCTTCAGATCGGCCCCACATCAGAAGGGATGGTCCGGTTGTTCATTCAGGCTGATGATATCGAAATTCCTCTGGATTTCGACCCGGAGGAAGCGCTGGAAATTGCCGAAGAAATACGCCTCTCTGCCGAAGCTGCTAAAGCACGCGCAAAGCCGTAACGCCCGGATCAAGAATGCCTTGTAACTTATTTGCGGCGGTTCGGGCAAATTTAAGACTCAGGGATTTTCGCCTTGTAGCGGCCAAAGGCATTTCCTTCCCCGTGCGAATGATCTCGGCATCATGGGAATCGGCCAGAAACAGCCCTGTTTCCGCAGGAAGGAGTTCCAGAGGAAAATCAGTGTCCACGGCCCAGAAGAACCGATCACACCATTCAAGATAGCCTTGCCATTTATGATCGGAGTTGAAATCGGCGCGCCCGGATTTGCACTCGATGATCCAGAATTCCCCTTTTGGCCCTATCGCCATTACATCGGCCCGTAATCCGCGTGTCGGAACAAATTCCGTAAGCGAGGCAAAGTTGAGGTGATTCAGGTGCCGGCAAACACCACGCGCCAGTTTCTGGCCGGCCGTCAGTTGTTTTTCGCTTTCCCGGAACATGGTGCAATCGTGAACAATTCGGGAACAAAAAGCAAGGCTTGACATAATACCTATTGGTATCGCATTACTTATGATACTAATAGGTATTATTAAGGAACAAGATGCAACTGCTCCCGCATAAACAGAATAGCCCGTTTCGGGCACTTTCCGACCCGACGCGGCGCAAGATACTGGAGCTTCTGAGCCGCCAGGAGATGACCATTGCCCAATTGACCGACCATTTTGACATGACCCGGGCCGCAGTAAAAAAACACCTGACCGTTCTTTCAGACGGTGGCCTGATCACAATTCGCGCGCGGGGTCGGGAACGCATCAGCACTCTTGCGCCGGAAGGCTTTGCCCCGGTACTGGACTGGCTGAGTTATTTTGAAAGCTTTTGGGACGACCGCCTTGAATCACTCAAGTCTTTAATTGAAAAGGATAAACCATGACCGACAACAGCATCCGGAAATCCATTTACCTGAAAGCCGGCAAGGAAGAAGTCTGGGCGTTTCTGACCGATCCTGAAAAACTGGCGGCCTGGTTTCACAAGCCGGAAAAGACACTGGTCGAAGGCGAAGATTATGCCATGTTCGGCGTCGAGAGCGGCAAACGGCTGATCTGGGGGAAGGTCATTGCCGCAAAGCCTTGCGATTATCTGGAGTACACATTCACGATCGCGCCGATGGGCGAGGCGGTCAGCACCGTAAAATGGACCCTGGAAGACGTGACAGGCGGGACACGTCTTTTGCTGGAGCATATCGGTCTGCCCGAAGACGGAGCAGCCCTTGATCTTGTTCTTTCACTGGATAAAGGCTGGGATGGCCACCTGATGAAACTGCGCGATTCCAGTCAAGTTGCCATATAACGGCGACTTTCAGGTGTTTTCGGGCCGAGATAAAAGAGCCCCCGCCCCTTGTCGTAGGGCAGTATAATCAATACATTGAGCGATGGCGGGTTCTGCCCTTCTCGTTATCAGGTTAAATTCCAGTGGCCTTAAGCAATTCCGAGGGAGCTGGCTCTGTTCGGATCGTGGTCCGATTACCTGGCGCCCACCTGTACATACAGGTCCTCGGGAATGAAACACCTGAACGGTTCAGGCGGGCCCGCCACCTTTCACCCTACAAAAGAAACCCTACTTGTGCGCCGCGCCTGCCTTGACAGGAATCGGCGCGAATTCTGCGACGGGTTCGGGCAAACGGCGACCGCCGCCCGGTTTTTCTTCCTTTTCAGCCATACTCATGATCTTGATCGCCACTTGCACACCGGCAAAAACGACACCATTGCAGTAAAACAGAATGAATACGGCCAACAGACCAACATCCGATGTGCTGACCAAATGCCACAAATTGGCGATGTTGAAATATAGCAGCGCCGCTACAAAGACTGCGGACAGGCCAAAACCAATCAGGGCATGACGAATATAAAGACGAACAAGTCTGGGCATTTCCCATCTCCGTATTCTTTGGTACGCGCCCTTGTAGAATAATCAATTCCGGATCATTTCCAAGCCCCAAGACGTCGCATCCTGCCCGGCAAGAGGACAAAAATCAGAATGCGCCGGGGTTTTGTTCACGCGCCATGTGGTCAAGCACCGCATTCACAAATTTTGCTTCTTTCCCCTCGGGGAAAAATGCCTTTGCAACATCCACAAACTCGCTGATCACCACACGTGGCGGCGTTTCATCCAAAAGCAATTCCGCACCCGCAGCCCGGAAAAGGGCGCGCAATGTCGGATCAATGCGCGCGATCGGCCATTTGACAACCAGGGCCCGGTCCGTCAGCTGGTCAATTCTTGCCTGTTCGTTCACCGCCATTTCCAGGAGGCTGCGAAACAGCGTCAGATTACCTTCCGCCATTTCCGTTCCATCCTCAAGAACGGCACCAAAGCGGTGATCCTCGAATTCCACCTGAACCTTGTCGACTGTCTGGCCGGACTGTTCCATCTGAAACAACGCCTGCACCGCATAAAGGCGGGCCGCCGATTTCATCTGACGTTTCTTGCTGAGCGGGGCGCTGGTCATGCGGTTTCTGGTCCGTCCTTGGCTTGTCCGGCAATCTGAAAGTTTTCGGATGCAGGTTTGAAACCAACGCCCGGGCTTGTGTGGCCCCATTTGCGTGATAGTGCGACCAGATGCAAGGCCGCAGCCGCCGCCCCGCCACCTTTATTCTGATCTTCGGGGTTCGAGCGTGCTTCGGCCTGTTTGTAATTCTCGACCGTCAGAATGCCATTTCCAACACAAACCCCCTGAAGCCCGAGCAACATCAACCCGCGCGAGCTGTCGTTGCAAACCGTTTCGTAATGGGTGGTCTCGCCGCGAATGACACACCCGAGGGCGACATAGCCGTCAAAATTACTGTCTCGATGCGCGATACGGATCGCCGTCGGAATTTCCAGGGCACCGGGAACTTCGATCAGATCCCATGTCACACCGTGCTTTTGCAGCATATCCTTTGCTCCGGCGACCAGGCCATCGGCAATGTCCTTGTAATAGGGCGCCACGACAATCAGCAGTTTTACCGGTTTTTCAAAATCCGGGACTGGTGGGGTATAATGCTCTTCATGTGCTGCCATCACCGTCCCTCCTGTGGGAAAACACGCGGGATCGGGCGTGTATCTTCGATCGAGAGGCCATAAGCCTCAAGCCCGACGACCTTGGGCAGTGGTGAATTGGTTGCCAGTATCAGCTTCTGCACACCCAAGGCGGCCAGTATCTGCGCGCCAAGACCATATTGGCGCAGGGTCTTGGGGGAAGCGCCACCCTCCGGGTCCAGTTTCATTTCGGTATCGCGAAGCAATACAACCACGCCCCGGCCCTCATCGGCGATCAGTTTCATCGCGGCGGGCAGTTCACACGCCGGGCTGGGCCCCAACCCCAGAACATCCTCGAGCGGGTTCAGCGCATGCATGCGCACCAGTACCGGCTCTTCGGTTGTTATGTCGCCCTTGGTCAGGACGATGTGCTCGGCCCCTTGTGTTTCATCCGTGAAGATCCGCATCATCCAGTCGCCGCCAAATTCGCTGGTAACGGGTTTTACCGCGGTTTCCTTGACCAGATTATCATGGCGGCGACGATAGGCGATCAGATCAGATATGGTGCCGATTTTCAGGTTGTGCCTTTGCGAGAACGCAACCAGATCAGGCAACCGCGCCATGGTGCCGTCCTCATTCATGATTTCACAAATCACGCCTGACGGATTCAATCCTGCCAAGCGGCTGACGTCGACGGCGGCCTCGGTGTGGCCTGCCCGCACCAGAACCCCGCCTTCGCGTGCGCGCAGGGGAAAAACATGGCCGGGCGTCGCAATATCGGCCGACGTCTTGGACGGATCAATGGCCACGGCCACGGTTCGGGCCCGGTCATGCGCGGAAATTCCCGTGGTCACGCCTTCGCGCGCCTCTATGGAAACGGTAAAGGGTGTATCGTACCGGGAAGAATTGCCCGAAGCCATCTGCGGCAAGCCCAGCGCATCGATACGCTCACCCGTAAGGGTAAGGCAGATCAGCCCCCGCCCGTGTACGGCCATGAAATTTATGGCCTCTGGTGTTGCCATCTGCGATGGAATCACCAAATCCCCCTCGTTCTCGCGATCTTCGTGGTCAACAAGGATGAACATGCGCCCGTTGCGTGCATCTTCAATGATCTCTTCGATGGGTGAAATGGCATCGTGCCAGTTTTCTTCATCCTGCCCCGGTTTGTCAAAGCTCATTCACTGCGACCTTTCCAAAAAACTGTTCAGCTTCCAGGTATCCTGCCAGCCGCCCGGCGTGAGACCATTCGCGTTCGACTGCGGTATCACCGATGAGCAATACAGCGTCAGCCGGTGATTTTGTCAGTTGCACGGCCTGCCGGATAGCGCCGCGTGTTTCCGGCCAGTTTGCCGTAAACAGGGGGGCTGCCGTGGCCCCGTCGATCAACCGTGCGTTGGCGCGGGCAATGGCCTCGGCAGACAACGGCGGCTGAACGACGGCAATTCGCGAACAGTTCTGCATCGCCGCCAGTTTTGCCGCATGGGAGGGCGGAACAGACAATGTCTTGAGTACGCGCAGCGCATTTGTCGAGAACAGAAACCCAACCACATCGCGCCCGGTACTGGCCCGGACACTGGCGTAGGTCTTGTAGTCCAGCCCCAGTTCCCTGGCCCGCGCCACACGGGTTCGGAGAATTTCGATCGGCAGGCGTGGTAACAGATCGGCGCGCGCCTTTGTCCAGACATGCTTGCGCCAGGCCCGCCCGCTTTCCATTGTTGGTCCGTTATTGTGGCCCATTCCGTTCATGATTGCCATTCCTGCAACCGAGCCACATACCGGGCAAGCGTGTCAATCTCCAGGTTGACGGGATCACCAATCGCCACCTCATCCCAGGTGGTTACGTCCTTTGTGTGTGAAATCAGGTTGACACCGAACACGTCTCCGTCCACCTCATTTACCGTCAGCGATGTGCCGTTCAGCGCGACTGAGCCTTTCGGCGCAATGAAACGGGCCAATTCCACGGGCACACGGAAACGCACACGGCTGCTGTCGCCCTCTTCTGTCAGCTCAATCACCTCGGCCACTCCATCCACATGGCCAGAGACGATATGACCGCCCAACTCATCCCCCACTTTCAGCGCCCGTTCCAGATTGAGCCGCTTTCCCGCGGACCATCGTTTAACATCGATATTGGTTTTATCGATGGTTTCCGCCGATATGGCCACCTCAAACCAGTCTTGCAGGTTGGCAGAACTGTCCTTGCCAAGGGCAACGACTGTCAGGCAGACCCCGTCACATGCAATGGATGCGCCGATGTCTATGCCGGCCGGATCATAGGATGAGCCAATCCGGGCATGCATGTCACCACGTTGTTCCACCTCCAGAACCTCGCCAATATCCGTGATGATACCTGTAAACATGACGTCCCCTTTTCAATTGCCTGACTTAGGGCCTGGCGCGCGTGCGCGCAAGTGGCGAGCATTCATTCCCCGTTCAACTTTGTCACTGCGGTCCCCATTGCTGTTTACGCAAATTTCATGGAAATTGTCATATTTTTGTACCTGCTGACAGTTTATCGCTGTATCACGCAGGCCGGCAGTGCCGGAAAACGTGACATGACCAGTAAAATGTGATTCCCTGTCAGAACGATGCGAAATACCGGGTACCAACCATGATCACCGGCAAAGGCAGAAATTTCCTCTTCCTCCAGGGGCCGCACGGCCCGTTCTTTCACCAGTTGGGAAGAATGCTGCGTCAGGCCGGGGCGCAGGTCTGGCGCGTGGGATTCAACGCCGGCGATCAGGCATTTTGGCGCGACAAAGGCAGTTACATTGCCTTTACCGGCCCACCCTGTGAATGGTCAGCGCGGTTCGATGCGCTGATCTTGCAACACGGCATAACGGACATTGTGCTTTATGGAGACACCCGTCCGATCCACGCGCAGGCAATCGCGCGCGCGCGCGCCGCGGGGGTGACTATACATGTGTTTGAGGAAGGCTACCTGCGCCCATATTGGGTCACTTATGAACGTGACGGCAGTAACGGCCATTCGCGACTGATGAAAATGTCCGTTTCAAGCATGCAAAAGGCGCTGACAAAGCGTGAGCACATCAAGACCGAGGCCCCTGCACATTGGGGTGACATGCGCCATCACGTGTTTTACGGCGCGGTTTACCATTGGTTGTTAATGTTCCGGAACAAACGCTATCGCAGCTTTCGCCCGCATCGCGGCGTCAGTGTTGCTTCCGAATTTCGTCTCTATCTGCGCCGCCTTCTGCTCATGCCGTATCTGCGTTTTGAACGCGCCTTGTCAACCAGGCGGATCACAAACAGCGGGCACCCTTTTCACCTTGTATTGCTGCAACTGGAGCATGATTCAAATTTTCAGTTCCACAGCCCCTTCACGACCATGCTGCAGTTTCTGGATCTGGCCATCGAAGGGTTTGCCGACGGCGCCCCATCGCACCACCATCTGGTATTCAAGGCGCACCCGCTGGAAACCGGGCGGCTTCCCCTGCGCCGGAAAATTCGTGAGACAGCCCGCAAACACGGGATCGAATCCCGCGTGCATTATGTAAACGGCGGCAAGCTGGCGCATCTGCTGGATTATGCCCGCAGTGCTGTCACCATCAACTCAACCGCCGCACAACAGGTTCTTTGGCGGGGTTTGCCAATCAGGGTTTTCGGTGACGCGGTATATGCAAAGCCCGAGTTCGTTTCTACGCAACCTTTATCGGAGTTCTTTTCCCGGCCCAACCACCCGGATACCCGGAAATACCGTCAATACCGGCAGTATCTTTTGGAAACATCTCAGATTCCCGGAGGTTTTTATTCTGCGCGCGGCCGGCGCCAGTTGCTGCGCCAGACCGCCGATTTGCTGCTCGCCCCCTTGGACCCATATGATTCTCTCACAAGCGGAAACGCGGCACCAAGGCAACAGTTACGCATTGTCAGATGAAAACACGGCCTCCCTCACTGGATTCTTCCCTGCCTTTTCGTTAGCTTACAAGAAAAATAGAGGCTGTGATCCAATTACAGGGAGCCCCCGGCAGTGGAAATCCTTACTTTACGCTTGGCCAAAGCTGTGGCTCTGGTTGCACTTGTTGCGACTGTTTCGGCCTGTGGCCTCCCTCGGTCCGGTCCGACAAAGAAAGAAATCTTTGCCGGTTCCGTGCAAAAAGAGGGTGATGCTTTTATCGTCACTGTAAATGATCATGTTACGCGTGCGACCTCGGTTGTTCCCGCATTGGGGTTTTCCAAGGCCTTCAAAAATGCCGGCAAACTTGGCTCTGACACAATTCGGCCCGGTGACACGCTGGCAATCTCGATCTGGGAAAACGTCGACAACGGAATTCTGACAACCGGCGGTGCCCCGGCAGCGCTAAGTGATGTGCAGGTGGACAGTGGCGGGATGATTTTCATTCCCTATGCGGGGCGGATCCGGGCGGCAGGCAATACGCCGGATTCCCTGCGCCGTATCATCACGGAAAAACTGGATGCGCAAACCCCGGACCCGCAGGTTCTTGTCCGGCGTCTGGCGGGTGACGGGGCAACGGTTTCCATCATTGGCGGGGTTGGTGGTCAGGGGGTATATCCGATTGAACGCCCGACAAGCACACTGGCAACCATGCTGGCCAAGGCTGGCGGGGTTGTGATTGAGCCGAAAGTTGCACAGATCACCGTTATTCGCGGAAAGCTGCGCGGAAAAATCTGGTTTCAGGATCTGTTCAGCAACCCAGAGCTGGATATTGCCCTGCGTGGCGGCGACAGGATCCTTGTTCAGGAAGACACACGCACCTTTACCGCCATGGGTGCCACCGGCTCTCAAAATCGTATCCCTTTCAGAACCCAGACCCTGTCGGCGCTCGAAGCCATCGCCCAGGTTGGCGGCCTCAGCACGAATACGGCCGACCCCACCGGTGTCTTTATCATGCGCAACGAGCCTGAGGATATTGCCAAAACGGTCTTGGGCCGGGATGACATAAAAGGCCCGCAACGCATTGCATATGTGCTGGACCTGACCGAGCCGAACGGCATTTTCATGGCGCGGGATTTTGTGATCCGTGACGGCGATACCGTCTATGTAACAGAAGCGCCATTTGTTCAGTGGAACAAGGTTCTGTCTGCCCTGACAGGCACACTGACAAGCGCAAATGCGGTCAACAATCTGACAGGCAAACCACTTAACTGATGTGGCAAAATCAGAGCATTCACGCCGCCGACGCAAACAAGCGCCGGCGGCTTTTCGTTTACAACGGCGGCTTTCTGACGCAACCGCGCTTGCGCCGCATCCTTTCACTGGCCGGGTATGACATCCGTCTGGGCGCACCGGGGCCGGATGATATGGTGGGAACCTGGGGCAAGAGCCCGACCTCGGGCCGTGGCGAGACCGTCGCACGCCACCGGGACACCCCGATTCTGACGGTCGAAGACGCCTTTCTGCGTTCCGTGTTGCCGGGGCGCAGCGGCAGCCCTCCCATCGGCCTGCTTCTGGATCAAAGCGGTGTGCATTTTGACAGCGCGTCTGCGTCGGATCTGGAAAAACTGCTTGCCACGCACCCGCTGGATGACACCGTATTGCTGAACCGCGCCCGCGATGCCAGCGTACGGATCCGCCGGGCGCATCTGTCAAAATACAATGCTTTCGATCCGGACGCCCCTATTCCCAAAGCGCCCTATGTTCTGGTTGTTGACCAAACCCGAAATGACGCATCCGTCATTCATGGCGGCAGCAGCGCGGCCACCTTCCGGGACATGCTGGTTTGTGCGCAGGTCGAGCATCCGGGGAATCGCATCATCATAAAAACACATCCGGAAACTGCGGCCGGGCACCGGGAAGGATACTTTGGCAAAGACGATGAAAAAGGCCGGGTCACATTGCTGTCAGATCCTGTTTCCCCATGGGCCCTGATGGAGGGCGCCACGGCTGTCTACACGGTGTCCTCGCAACTGGGTTTCGAGGCGATACAGGCCGGTCATAAACCGCATGTTTTCGGCCAACCGTTCTATTCAGGCTGGGGGCTGACCAATGACCGCAATCCGGTAGCCCGCCGCACCCGCCGCCTGACGCGGGCGCAGCTGTTTGCCGCCGCAATGATCCTCTATCCGGTCTGGTATGACCCCTGCCACGACCGGTTATGTGAACTGGAAGACACGATTGACGCGCTGGAGGCCGCCGTGCGCGCATGGCGGGAAGACCGGCAGGGGTATACCGCCATTGGAATGCGATTGTGGAAGCACAGGCCCTTGCAGCTGTTCTATGGAACAGAACGCCGCCTGCTATTTGAAAAAAGTCTGGACAAGGCTCTTTCAAAAGCCCGCCGGCAAGACCGTGATCTTCTGGTCTGGGCGGGAAAGGAAACCAGGGAACTGACAGAAGCAGTGCAGAATTCAGGCCTTTCGCTGCGCCGGATCGAGGATGGCTTTCTGCGCTCACGCGGGCTGGGTGCAAAACTGACCCCTGCCCTGTCGCTGGTCAGCGACGATCTGGGGATTTACTATGATCCGACCCGCACCAGCCGTCTGGAGCGGCTGATTGCCGACAGCGTAAACCTTCCTGATGGCGCCATTCAACGCAGCGAGCAGTTGATCCAAAAGCTGAAGTCACTGAAGCTGAGCAAATATAACCTTGGAACCGAACCGCTGCCCGAAATGCGCCCCCGGCCCGGCGTTGTGCGTATTCTGGTCCCCGGACAGGTTGAGGACGACGCCTCTATCATCAAAGGCTGCGCCGGCACCCGCAGCAATCTCGAGTTGCTCGCGCGGACCCGCGCCGAAAACCCGGATGCTGCAATCTATTACAAACCCCATCCGGATGTTGAAGCCGGGCTGAGAAGCGGGGCTGTTGCCGCGTCAAAGCTGTTGGAATATGCAGATTTGATCGTGGAGAATGCCGACCCGATTTCCTTGCTGGATCATGTTGATGAGGTTTGGACGATGACCTCTCTCCTTGGCTTTGAGGCCCTGTTGCGACAGCGCAGGGTGACCTGCCTTGGGGCACCATTCTATGCCGGATGGGGGTTGACCCGCGATCTGGGAGCTGTCCCGGCGCGGCGTGCCGGAATTCCGGGACAGCAACGCCCCGGCCTTGCACATCTGGTCCACGCAGCGCTGATCGACTATCCACGCTACCGGGATCCGATCAGCGGTTTGCCCTGCTCGGTAGAAGTGATCGTTCAGAGGCTTGCCGAAAACAATATTCCGCAACCCGGCTGGGCCAGCCGCCACCTATCCAGACTACAGGGCCTGTTTGCCGGGCGCTTTATTTTCTGGCGCTGACGGCCTTTGTCATAACAGCTTCAGACGATCGCGTATCCAGGGAAATCTGGTATGGGCCGGTGACACGACCAGTTCTTGCAACAACGGTTTCAGCCGGGTGGCAATCTGGGCTGGCATGTCCTGCAGCGCGTCGCGCCGGGCGGTCAGGGTGATGGTGCGTGTCAGCGGAGGGAAAGGAAGCTCGATCAGGTCCACCTTGTCATGGAAGCGCTGCGCCCGTAGATACCCCAGTGGCGTAAGGATGCTCCAGCCCGTTCCGCCGGCCACCATGGCCATGATGGCGTGATAGCTGTCCAGTTGAAACCTGTGGGAAAGCGTAACATTCTGCTGTGCCAGATGCGCCGCAATCTGACGCCCCATATAGTGCCGCTCGGTATACTGAATGATCGGAAGCGCCTTTAGCTGCTGCAACACATCCTTGCCACCCTTGACCAGACCACGCGGCACAGCGGCGACAAACGGCTCACGCATCAGCGGATGCACTTCGATCCAGTCAGCGGCAAACCCGGTATCCGCAGCCACAATGACATCCAGCGCCCGCATATCCAGAAGATTGAACAAATGATGGCTGGCCCCGGTTTCCAGCAGAAACTGGCAGCCCTTCAGCTGATCGGCCATTCCCGACAGCAGGTTCGGAGTCACTTCCGCGTCAAAATCTTCGATCATGCCCAGCCGAAATCTGGTCAGGACCGACAAATCCGCCATCGCCAGTTCGGCACGCGCCTGTGTGGCTTCGTTCAGAATGGATTGCGCGCGCCTGCGAAATATTTCTCCGGCAGCCGTCAATCTGACCGGGCGGCTGCTTCGGTCCAGCAAAACAGCGCCAATGGCATTCTCAAGGTTGGTCAGTTGCTGGCTGATTGCCGAAGGGCTGGCCCCCAACCGGCGCGCCGCAGCAGAAATCCCCCCGTCCTGGGCCGTGGCGACAAACACCTCGATCCCCCAAAGGGTGATTTTTCCGGGAGTTTCAACCATGATCGGTACTTGCCCTGTTCAGTTTCCTCTGCCCGTCCCGCCCCTGAAAATCATGCGCTGCTCTGTGAAGCTATTTCCCGAATTCCGAAAGTTTTGCCTGCAGTTCGGCCAGTTGCTTTTTGATTTCGTCCAGGTCACTGCCCTCCGCATTGGATTGAGCAGGCTTTTCCGCTTCCTGCTCCTGGGGCATCAACCCCCCGATCATCGCTTTCAGAAAGGCCTGCTGTTGTGCCTGCATCGCCTCAAAGCCCGGCATGGAAGCCAACGGGTTGGCGGCATTTGTCATCTGCTCCATCGCCTTTGTCTGTCCGTCGCGCAAGAGTTCAAATGACATGGCCAGAAAATCCGGCACCACACTCTGCGCCTGGGTTGCATAGCTTCGCACCAGATCGGTCAGCACACCGATCGGCAGCACGTTTTCGCCGCGGCTTTCGTGTTCTGCAATTATCTGCAACAGGTACTGCCGCGTCAGATCATCGCCTGTTTTCAAATCTATGATCTGGACTTCGCGCCCCTGACGGATGAACCCTGCAATATCTTCCAACGTCACATAATCACTGGTTTCGGTATTATACAGACGACGGCTTGCATAGCGCTTTATCAGCAGCGGCGAATCGGTTTTGCCCACGACATCTCCCCTTGTCCTGTTGCGGTGCAGCAAAGATTAAGCTGTTGCGTGGCAAAAAGAAAGGGCGGGCTTCTCAGCCCGCCCGGATTTCCGCAGCGATCAGGGAGGAGAAAACCGATGCGGTAAGCGATTCTTATTTACCCGCTTTGCCTTTTGCAGCCTTGACGGCATCCGCAGTCGCTTTCTTGACGGCAGACTGAGCCTCTTCGCCCAGATCCTTGCCGGCAGCCAGCATCAGCTCAACCGTTTCGGTTTGAACTTTCTTGGCAATCTCTGCGAAAGCGGCGACATTTTCGGCAGCCATTTCAGCACTTGCCGATGCAAAGGCCGTCAGGGATTCCGTATATTCTGCCGGTTCTGCCTTGGCCTTGGAAACATCTGCCAGCTTGGACAGGGTTTCTTTTGTCCATTTGGAAGAAACCTCGGCTGATTTTTCAGCGGCTTCCAACGCAACTTTTGTCATCCGCTCGCTCAGCGCAGCAGAAGTCTTGAATGCGTCTTCAAAGGCTTTGGTGTTGACCGGGAAAGCCCCCATCATGTCTTTCATTGTCTTGGTGAAATCTTGTGCCGTTGCCATTTTCTTGCTCCTAACATGCGGGCAATACCCCGCGAAATTCTGTGTCTGCAGGGTATATAAATGCCGCATTGCAGCATTTCAAGCCTTTTTTCTGCATCGCAGCATTTTTGCCTGAGCGCTCAGGAACGGTCGCTGTATTTTTCGTTCAGCACATATGTACCGGGTGCCGGGCATAAAACTGGGGTGCCCCCCTCCCCCGGCTTTCGGGCCGGAATCTGTTTGCCCGACCGACATCTCAGCCATTTTTCCCATTCCGGCCACCACGACCCATTCGTGTGTTTGGCCTGTTTCAACCAGGTCTCGGAACCGGACATCGGCGCATCGCTGACGTAGTATCCGTATTTATCCTTGCTTGGCGGATTGACAATTCCGGCGATATGGCCGGATTCAGACAGGATGAATTCCTTTGAGCGGCTGCCAAACTTTCTGACACCGTCAAAACTGGTGCGCCAAGCCGCTATGTGATCGGTTTCACAGGCAATGGCACAAACCGGGACTTTCACATCGCCAATTTCAATTGTTTCGCCCAGTATCTCGACCCCGTTTTCGCAAAACCTGTTCTGCTGGCAGAGCCAGCGCAGATATTCCACCGTCATCCGTGCGGGAAGGTTGGTGGAATCGCCATTCCAGTACAACAAATCAAAGGCCGGTGGCGCCTCTCCCAGCATGTAACTGCGGATGGCCGGCGTATAAATCAGATCGTTGGCCCGCAGATAAGAGAACGTCCGCGCCATGTAATACGACCTCAACACCCCCTCGCGCCGGGCCTCGGCCTCGATCCCATCCACAAAATCATCCGTCAGAAACACGCCGAATTCACCCGGATCACTGAAGTCTGTCAGTGTTGTGAAAAATGTTGCCGACCCAATGGATGCTTCGCCACGTTTTTCCATCAACGCCAGCGTCAAGGCCAATGTCGTGCCGGCAATGCAATACCCCACGGCATTCAACTGATCGACACCACAGATATTCTTCACTTCGTTCAGGGC
Source organism: Marinosulfonomonas sp. (assembly GCA_026984915.1). Lineage (GTDB taxonomy): Bacteria > Pseudomonadota > Alphaproteobacteria > Rhodobacterales > Rhodobacteraceae > WFVA01. The sequence goes on from JALSRG010000021.1 coordinate 15,865, forward strand.
GGTCAGATAGCCTTCTTCGATATAGGTTTCCAAGCCAACGTCAGCATAAGAGGCATCCGGATTGACCCATGACACCACGAAAAGGGTATAGCCCTGTTCGACAATCCAGCGAATCAGGCTGTTTTGCGGCTTGAGATCCAGCACATAAAATTTATTGATCCACGGCGGAAACAAAAGAACCGGTTTTTCATAGACTGTCTTGGTTTTCGGCGCATACTGAATCAGTTCGAACAACCGGTTCCGAAAAACAACCGCGCCTTCTGTCGTCGCCAGATTGCTCCCGACTTTGAAAGCATCCCGATCCGCCAGGGTCACCAATAGATCACCGCCATTGGCTTCGACATCGCGCACGAGGTTCTCCAGCCCGTCCACAAGCGACTGGCCTTCGGTTTCCACCGCCCGTTCCAGCGCGTCCGGATTGGTTGCCAGAAAATTCGTCGGGGCCATCAGGTTGATGATCTGTTTGGTGAAAAAGCTCAGCCTCTGCCGGTCACTGTCATCCAGCCCTTCCAGTTCCTCCAGGGTCTTTTCGATGGCATTCGCGGTCAGCAGATACTGCTGTTTTACATAGTTGAAATAAGGATGGGTCTGCCACAACGGGTTTTGAAAGCGCCGGTCGGGCGGCGTGTCGTCTTCCGGCGGAACCAGTTTTCCGCTGGCAAGCGCCTGCTGGGCCTGAATATAGTGTTGCAGCGACTTTCCCCAAAGCGCGATTTGATTTTCCATTATTTTTGCCGGGTTCGCCAGCCATTCGCTGATATAGGCAGCCCCGGCTTTGGCATACAGATCAGGGGAAGGCCCCTCAAGGCTTGGCGGTGTGGGACGTTGCTTGGAAAGTGCCGCGACAAGACGCTGTGACAACTCCTCGACCCTGGCGAGGTTTCGGGCCAGCATCGCCTCATTTGCCGCATCTGTCTTCTGGCTGGTTGTCATGAGAGGTCTTTCATCCTAAGTTCGCTGCACTTGCAGCATAACCGGATTGGCGCCTCTGGCAAAGTGGCCAGATTTGCGCGCTGCAATGGCAAGCAGAATTGAGGAAACACCATGCGTTTCATGGCCACCTATGACTTGATGGAAACCGCGCGCAATACCAACCAGTGGCTGGGGGCAACGGCCCGGGCCCTGGCTGCCTATCCGGCAGCCGAACTGGTGCCCAACCCGTTTCTTCAATGGATCGGCGCATGGGGAGAGGTCACCGAACGTAGTTTTGCCCGCATGGTTGCAAAACCTGACTGGGGAATAGGATCTGTCGTTTCCGAGGATGGGCGGGACCATATCGTTTCCGTCGAAACCGAAATTTCACGCCCCTTTGGGGATCTCATCCGTTTTCATGTTCAGGGCCGCCCGGAAAAACCCCGCCGCGTTTTACTGGTTGCGCCCATGTCCGGGCATTATGCAACGCTGCTGCGATCAACGGTTATCAGCCTGCTGCCTGATTGCGAGGTCTATATTACCGACTGGCATAATGCGCGTGATATCCCCGTTTCGGAGGGCAAATTCGACATCGAGGATTACACGCTCTATCTGGCCGAATTCATGCACCATATGGGCCCTGACACCCATGTCATTGCCGTCTGTCAACCGGTGCCCCTGGCCTTGGCCGCAACGGCGTGGCTTGCGGATGAAAACCCGGCGGCGCAGCCCAGAAGCCTGACCCTGATCGGTGGCCCGGTCGACCCGGATGCCGCCGCGACCGATGTTACGGATTTCGGCCGCCGTATCACCATGGGGCAGCTTGAGGAACTCGCCATTCAGCGGGTCGGTTTCAAATACAAGGGCGTTGGCCGGATGGTCTATCCCGGATTGCTCCAGCTTGCATCGTTCATTTCAATGAACGGCGAACGTCACGCCGATGCCTTCAAGAACCAGATCCTGCGCACAGCAAAGGGTGAATCTTCGGATCACGACGCCCACAATCGGTTTTATGACGAGTATCTGGCGGTCATGGACATGACGGCAGAGTTCTACCTTTCCACCGTTGAACGCATTTTCAAACACCGCGAAATCGCCCGCAATGAATTCACGGTGGCGGGCCGGAGAATTGATTTTGGCAAGATTACAAATGTCGCCGTCAAAACTGTCGAAGGCGGCAAGGATGATATCAGCGCCCCCGGCCAATGTGTTGCGGCCCTTGATCTGCTGACCGGCCTCCCTGACAACAAGAAAGCCTCTTATCTGGAACCCGATGCCGGGCATTATGGCATCTTTGCCGGCAAAAGCTGGCGCAACAACATTCGCCCGCTGGTGCTGGAATTCATTGATGCGAATTCGGGAGATTCAAAACCCACGCTCAAGGCGGTCAGGTAGGGTTGGTCTCAAACCACAAACCGAGGCTAGG
>JALSRG010000022.1 GCA_026984915.1 Marinosulfonomonas sp.
AATGGCTTCTATAACCCGCGCCGCAAACACTCGGCGCTAGGTTGGAAAAGCCCCTTGGCTTTCGAAAGGACCGCCGCTTAAATGAGCACTTGGAGCGGCACTAAACCGTGACAGGTCCAATCAAACCCGTCAGGGGCGATTCCCAAACATGACCACCTGTTTTTCGGTATGTTTCATCGCCCAAAACCGCCGCAGACTCGACGAAACCACACCTTTACACTATAGGTTAATGATGCAGGCAACAAAATTACCTCTAGGAGGGTTATTATGTTTGCGTGCTTTTTACAGACCAAATTCATTCGATTTCCATTTTCCACGGCCCTGTTGCTCGGCCTTTTCATCACCGCAGCTCAGGCCGATCCGAACCTGAATTGCGAGGTCTATGCCGCAGAGGCAATCAGGGAAATCAACGAGGCAAATGCCCTTGGCTGCGGATTCTCCGGCGGGCGCTGGACCACTGACTACAATGCGCATTTCAACTGGTGCAAATCGCCCGGCGTCACGATCATGCATGTCTCGGGAGAGGATCAGGCCCGCCTTGCACAGTTAGAACATTGTCGTGAAAACAAGCAGGCACAAAACGCACAATGCGACACCTATGCGGCGACGATGGTGGGCTATGCCAAGGAAAACACAAAGCTTGGATGTGGTCTGACGGGTGGACGGTTCTCCGGCAATTATACCGGCCATCTGAATTGGTGTATGAAAGGGCAAAGCCCCGCAAACCTGCAAAATGAAATTAACATTGCCCAGCAGGCGATTGCCCAATGTCAGGGAAACTCAATAGCGCGCACGCGTTGTGATTTATTTCAGGCGGGCAACCTGAAAACCTGGACTGACCGCTATAACGAGGCCTGCGCGGGGACTGAAAAGGGATTTAACCTGCGCATTCCCTCGTCTTACAAACAGTCCTGCGTCGATAATCAGGCGACCGACGGCTGGATGAACCAACAGATCTCAGATCTCAAGGCAGGGATCGCCACCTGTAAGGCAAAAACAGAAGAAGTCACCTTTGTTGAACCGAGGCATTACGGGTTTTTGATCGATGCGTGCACCGATAACTTGGGGCTTTTTTGCAATAGAATGACGGCCGAGGATTATTGCCGTTTCCGGGGCTTTAGCGAAATGACGGGTTACCTGATTGATAGCACTTCAAAAACTCTGCATCTAAGCTGTCTCATGAAATACCCAAGGGATAAGCCGAACCAAACCATTACGATCACCCGCGATTGCCGCTGCGAGGGGGATTGCGGTTATCTTGCCTTTGTCGGATGCAAGGGGCGAAAATAAAAAGGGATAGCTATGGGGGCAAGGCCCTTGCAAGCCGCCCACATCCCTCTTCCCCCTCTCCCCCTACTCATGCATATTCCCCCGCAAGCACCAACAAGGGGGATCCCATGACAGATACAGTAATCGGCATCATCGGCGGCTCGGGCGTATATGACATTGACGGGCTGCAAGGCGCCACCTGGCAGAGCGTGGACAGCCCGTGGGGCAAGCCCTCGGACGACATTCTGACCGGCACGCTGGACGGTGTGAAAATGGCGTTCCTGCCCCGTCACGGGCGCGGGCATGTGCATTCCCCCACCACGGTCCCTTACCGCGCCAATATCGATGCGCTGAAACGGCTGGGGGTGACCGATGTGATCTCGGTTTCCGCCTGCGGGTCGTTCCGCGAGGAAATGGCACCCGGTGATTTCGTCGTTGTGGACCAGTTCATTGACCGCACCATTGCCCGCGAGAAATCCTTTTTCGGCACCGGCTGTGTGGCGCATGTATCTGTCGCCCACCCCACCTGCCCGCGCCTGTCAGACGCCTGCGAGGTCGCGGCGCGCGATGCAGGGATCACCGTGCACAAGGGCGGCACCTATCTGGCGATGGAAGGGCCGCAGTTTTCCACACTGGCCGAAAGCAGAATGTATCGCGAGGTCTGGAATTGCGACGTGATCGGCATGACCAACATGCCCGAAGCCAAACTGGCCCGCGAGGCCGAGCTTTGCTATGCGTCCGTCGCCATGATCACCGATTACGACAGCTGGCACCCTGATCACGGCGAGGTGGACGTGACCGAGATCATCAAAACCCTGATGGGCAACGCCGACAAAGCCCGCAATCTGGTCTCCCGCCTGCCCGCGTTGCTGGGGGCCAGCCGCAGCCCTTGCGAACACCACTGCGACCGTGCGCTGGAATACGCCATCCTGACAGCCCCGGACGCCCGCGATCCGGCGCTGGTGGCGAAGCTGGATGCGGTGGCAGGGCGGGTGTTGGGATAGTCGGCATATGTCCGCCCCTCAAACCCTCCTGCTTGGTGCCGCCGGTTTCATCGGTCAGCACATCGCCATCGATCTGCGGGATGCTGGTCACAATGTGCTGGCCTGTGCCCGCGATACCCGTCGTCTAACCGCGATGGGGTTTGACACGCTGGCAGCCGATCTGGCCGATCCCGCCACCCACAGCCCCGATTTCTGGCGCCCGCAATTGGAAAACTGCACCTGCGTGATCAACTGCGCCGGGCTGCTGACCGGACGGGATGCGGATTTTGATGCCGTCCATGTCGCCGCCCCGCAGGCCGTCTATGCCGCCCTGCCCGCCACAGCCCGCGGTGTGCTGATCTCGGCCATCGGGATTGGGGCCGACACGCCCTTTGCCACCTATCGCCGCCGTGGCGAAGAGGCCGCCCAAGCCGCCCCGATCCCCGTCACCATCCTGCGGCCCGGTCTGGTGCTGGCCGATGGCAGCTATGGTGGCTCGTCCCTTGCCCGTGCGCTGGCCGCCCTGTTAATGGTCACCCCCGTGGTCGGCAACGGCAATCAACCCTTCAACCCGATCCATGCCGATGATCTGGCCGCACTGGTGATCGAGGCGATCAACGCCGACACCCCCGCGCAGCCAATCGAAATCGGCGGGCCCGAGGAAATCACCCAAACCACCCTGCTCACATCCTTGCGCGCCTGGCTGGGTCTGCGCCCCGCGCGCATCCTGCATCTGCCCCTGCCGCTGGCCCGCCTTATGGGGCGCATAGGGGACGCATTGCGCCTTGCCCCGATCTCGGCCACATCGGTGCAACAGCTGGAACAGGGCGTGGCCACAGACATAACCGAGCAATCCCACCATTTCCAAACCCGCCCGCGTGACTTCACCACTTTTCTGCGCGCCCGACCCTCGCAAACCCAAGACCTGTGGCACGCCCGCCTTTACCTGCTGCGGCCTGTTCTGCGGCTGACCTTGGCGCTGATGTGGCTGGCCTCGGGACTGATCGGCCTGCTGCTGCCTGTCGACAACTTCCTGCCCTATGTCTCGGGCCTGTTACCCGATACTATACTGGTTGCTGCGGCCCGCCTCACCGGCGCCATAGACCTGCTGATCGCGCTGGCCCTGCTGCGCGCTTGGCGGCTGAAACAGATTGCATGGCTACAATTCGCAATGGTCGCGGGCTATACAGTGGGGCTGACCCTGATCAACCCCGCCCTCTGGCTGGCCCCGTTCGGCGGGTTGCTGAAAAACCTGCCGATCCTTGTGCTGATCCTGATCCACCGCGTGCTGGAGGAGGAACGGTAAATGGACCCGTATCTGACCCTGAAGTGGCTGCATATCCTGTCCTCAACCGTTCTGTTCGGCACCGGCATGGGCACCGCATTCCAGATGGTCTGGGCCTGGCGCACAGGACGGGTGGAAACCATCCACTCGGTCGCCTCGGGCGTGGTTGTGGCCGACTGGATCTTCACTACACCCGCCGGATTTATTCAGCCGCTCACCGGCTACCTGCTGATCCTGCAACAAGGGTATGACTGGAACGAACCATGGTTGCTGCTGACCTATGCCCTCTACATACTAGCCTTTATCTGCTGGGCCCCCGTCGTTCATCTGCAAATCAAAATCCGCAATCTGGCTGGCGAAGCACTGGCCAACAACACCCCCCTGCCAGACAAGACCCGCAAATATTTCCGCCTGTGGTTCGCACTGGGCTGGCCCGCTTTTGCCGCCCTCGTCTGGGTATTCTGGCTGATGATCAACCGGTCGGAAATCCCTCTCTAGGGCGTAGACCTATAAACCCTGCACC
>JALSRG010000023.1 GCA_026984915.1 Marinosulfonomonas sp.
GCCGTCACGCCCGGTCTGGATTTTGATGCCGTGCGCGGCGGACAGACCCTGCGGTTTTCCTATGCGTGCTCTACCGAGGATATTCGCGAGGGGCTACTGCGTTTGCGCAAATTCATGGTGGCGCGCCTAGCCTGCGTCTGATCTACGCGCTATAGTTGTCGAAAAAGTGAGCAGCCTACCCGATGCACAAAATGCTTAGGCACATTTCAGTTCGGTTTCTTGTCCTTTTCGCCCTGTTTGTAACATGCGGCGGATTTGTGGCCAATGCGCAGGATTTTACTGCTCTGGCACGATTTGATGCCGGGCGGTCAGGCCTGCATCAGACCGCTGAAGGGCTGGAAATGGATTTGGCCTTCAGTCAGGCTGTGCCTTACCGCGTGTTCACGCTGGAAAAACCGCGGCGTCTTGTTGTCGATTTTCGCGAAGTTGACTGGGGGCAGGCCTCCAAATCGGATTTGCTTCGCAGGCCGCTGTCAATGGTGCGGGATTTGCGATTTGGGCTTTATCGTCCCGGCTGGTCGCGAATGGTGGTTGATCTGGCTGTGCCGCTGGTTCTGGACAAGGCGGAAATGAAAACCAATCCTGAAACGGGGGAGGCGACCGTGCATTTGCGTCTGGTCAGTGCCTCAGAGGCCCGGTTTTCGGCACAATCAGGTGCCCCGGACGATAGGAAATGGGGGCTTTTGCCACCCGCCTCGCGGGTTCCGCCCGTCATTACGCGCCAAAATGGTGATCGTCCTTTGGTTGTTGTACTCGATCCGGGACATGGCGGCATTGATCCGGGGGCCGAACGGGATGGCCTGCGCGAAGCTGATCTTGTACTCGCCTTTGCCCGGACATTGAAGGAAAGCCTGTTGAGAGGCGGAAATTTCGAGGTTCTTTTAACCCGTCAGGCTGATGTTTTCGTGCCGCTTGAGGAGCGTCTCAGCATTGCCCGGGCGGCGGGCGCGGATGTCTTTATTTCCTTGCACGCCGATGCGCTGGCCGAGGGAAGGGCGCGCGGGGCGACGGTCTATACACTCTCGGAAACCGCATCGGACGCGGCATCTGCCCGGCTGGCCGAAAGCCACGACCGGTCTGATTTGCTGGCGGGTGTCGATCTGGAAGGGCAGGATGATCTGATTGCCAATGTGTTGATGGATATGGCGCGGCGGGAAACCTTGCCGCGCAGCGAAGCGCTGGCTGATGATCTGGTATCGGCATTGAAAGATGTTCTGGGAAAACTGCACAAGCGTCCGCATCAGTTTGCCAGTTTTTCTGTCCTCAAGGCGCCGGATATACCGTCTGTCCTGATTGAACTGGGGTTTCTGTCCAGCAGCAAGGACCGGGAGAATCTGATCTCGGAAGAATGGCGTAAAAAGGCGGCCAAGGGGATTGTATCGGCGCTGGAAAACTGGGCCAGGGAGGACGCCTCGCAAGCATCATTGCTGCGAAAATGACGCGAAAGGGTTTCGCCCGCCCGCGACCATGCGTTTTTTTGCCGATCGGCTTTTGACCTCGGGCCGGGGGCTCCCTATATAAAGACCAGATCAGGAGCCGGGAAAATTTCGTGTTAAGAACCATTTTATCCATTGTTGGAGCGATCTTCAGTTGGCTGACGATCGGGGCCTTTATGCTTGCGTTGACGATCGGCGCGGTATTCTGGATCTACGGCCGTGATTTGCCAAATCATGAACAGTTGGCCCAGTATACCCCTCCGACGATCAGCCGGGTTTATTCCGGCGAGGGGCGGATCATTGATGAATTCGCCAAGGAGCGCCGCCTGTTCACGCCAATCGAGGATATTCCGGATCTGGTAAAGCGCGCGTTTATTTCGGCGGAAGACAAGCATTTCTATACGCATCACGGCTATGACGTACCCGGCATGATGAAGGCGGCACTGGATGCGCTGCGGGGCAAGCGTTTGCGTGGTGCGTCGACAATTACCCAGCAGGTGATGAAGAATTTCCTGCTGGACGGCAGCCGGAAGGCCGAGAGAAAGGTCAAGGAAATCATTCTGGCCTCGCGGCTGGAAGAAACGCTGAGCAAGGACAAGATCCTCGAGCTGTATCTGAACGAAATTTTCCTGGGCCAGAACAGTTTTGGCGTAACGGCAGCGGCGCAGACCTATTTCAACAAAACACTTGGCGAACTGGAGCCGCAGGAAGCGGCGTATCTGGCGGCGCTGCCCAAAGGCCCGTCGACCTATCATCCTGTTCGGCAAAAAGACCGCGCCGTGGCCCGGCGCAATTATGTGCTGAAAGAAATGTTCCAGAACGGCTATCTCTCGAAAGAGGAATACGAAAAAGCCCGCGAGGCCCCGCTTTTGACGGTGCAGAATGGCGATTATGAGGCTTTTCGCAAATCCCTGCCGCCGCGTGATTATTTTACCGATGAGATACGCCGCCAGTTGACCCGGAACTTTGGTGAGGGCGAGTTTTTTTCCGGTGGCCTGGCAATTCGGGCCACGATGGACCCGGAAATGCAGGTGCAGGCGGCCAAGGCCCTGCGGGCGGGCTTGGAAAAATTTGACCGGCGAAAGGGCGTTTGGCGCGGCACCGGCAAGACGCTGCCGGCCGAGGTTCTGAAGGACGAGGCCCGTTGGCGTGCGGCTTTGCGTGATGTGGATATGGCCCGCGATATCGAGGGTTGGCATCCGGCCGTTGTTCTGGAAGTTGGCAAGACACATGCGCGCATCGGCATCGAGGACGTTCCGGATGACGAGGATGGTCATTGGATCGCGCCAAAGGACGTAACCTGGGCCCGCAAGCGCCTGCCGAACGGGAAACTGGGCAAGAAAGCCCGCAAGGCCGGTGATCTGCTGGATGTGGGCGATGTGGTTTACGTGCGCGCCATGACCAAGGATAGCGACGGCAGTTTCATCCGTTGGACCCTGCGCCAGATTCCCGAAGTACAGGGCGGGTTCATGGCAATGGATGTCAACACCGGCAGGGTGATTGCCATGCAGGGCGGGTTTTCCTATCAGGCCTCGGTGTTTAACAGAGCGACACAAGCCACGCGGCAGCCGGGCTCTGCCTTCAAGCCATTTGTCTATTCCGCAGCGCTTGATTCCGGGTTTACCCCGGCCACAATCATCATCGACGCTCCAATTGAGGTGCAGACGGCCGAAGGTATCTGGCGCCCGAAAAACGCCGAGAACAGGTTTTATGGTCCAACCCCTTTGCGCACCGGCATTGTCCATTCGCGCAACCTGATGACGATCCGTCTGGCGCAGGAAATCGGCATGGATACCGTTGCACAATATGCGGAACGCTTTGGGGTCTATGACCGGCTGGATCCGTATCTGGCCAATGCGCTTGGCTCACAGGAAACAACATTGTACCGGATGGTTGCAGCCTTTGCCATGCTGGCAAATGGTGGCGAGCGGGTTGAGCCAACGCTGGTGGACAGGGTTCAGGACCGTTGGGGCAAGACCATTTTTCGCCACGACAAACGTATCTGCGAGGACTGCGCCAAACCGGAATTGCCACCCGGTCAGCCACCGCGCATTGTGTCAGATCGCGAACGCGTCATTGATGCGATCACCGCCTATCAGATCCGATCAATGATGGAAGATGTGGTCAGGCGCGGCACCGCCTCCCGTACCGTCAATTTGCCGGTGCCCGTTGCGGGCAAGACCGGAACCACCAATGACTCACGCGATGCGTGGTTTATCGGCTTTACGTCAAACATCGTTGCCGGATGTTACATCGGTTATGATAACCCGCGGCCAATGGGGCGCGGGGCCTATGGCGGTTCTCTATGCGGTCCGGTGTTTACCCAGTTCATGAAACAGGCGATCAAGAAATACGGCGGCGGGCCTTTCAGGGTTCCGCCCGGTGGCCATTTTATCAAGATTGACAGGTTCACAGGTGCGCGACTGCCGGATGATGCCAGCGGAGACGGCGTTGTGGCCGAGTATTTTCGCAATGGTGAGGAACCGGTATTCGGTGTTGCGTTTGACGGTGGCTTTGCAATGGGGGCGAACCTGCCGCTGTTTGCCGTTGGCGAAAATGCTGACCAGGGCAAGGTTGTGACAACGTCAAGTGGCGGTACGGCGAAAATTGGCGGCAAGGCCAGTTTTGGTTCTGTTACCTCTGGTGGGCAATACTGATCCCGGTCGGCTTGCCCGCCCCCGCACAGGTTGCTATCACGCTGGTCAGTACCCCACTTCGGAAAGAGAGATCGCATGCGTGCAGAGGCACAGAACACGGTGGAAGCAATCGAGAAATCGTTAGAGCTTCTGCGCCAGAGAATGGATTGGGACACGGCTCAGCATCGTCTTGAGGAATTCAATGCGCGTGTTGAGGACCCGGATCTGTGGAATGATCCCGCCAAAGCGCAAAAACTGATGCGTGAACGGCAGATGCTGGTCGATGCTATGGAGACCTATGAATCCATTTCCAGGGAACTTTCCGACAATGTGGAACTGATAGAACTGGGGGAAATGGAAGAAGACGAAGAGGTCGTCACCGAAGCGGAAGATGCCTTGAAGAATCTGGCTGAAAAAGCCCGCCAGAAAGAACTGGAAGCATTGTTGAGTGGCGAGGCCGACGGCAATGACACCTTTCTGGAAATCAATGCCGGGGCAGGGGGGACCGAAAGCTGCGACTGGGCCAGCATGCTGGCGCGCATGTATATCCGCTGGGCTGAAAAGCATGGATACAAGGTTGAATTACAGTCGGAAACGCCAGGAGAAGAGGCCGGCATCCGCTCGGCTTCCTACAAGATTTCCGGCCCGAATGCCTATGGCTGGTTGAAATCGGAATCCGGGGTACACCGGCTCGTGCGCATATCACCTTATGACAGTGCTGCGCGCCGGCATACCTCTTTCAGTTCGGTCTGGGTCTACCCGGTGGTTGATGACAACATTGAAATTGAGGTAAATCCAGCCGATATCCGCATTGATACCTATCGGTCTTCCGGGGCCGGGGGGCAGCATGTGAATACAACGGATTCAGCGGTCCGGATTACCCATATCCCGACGGGAATTGTTGTCACCAGTTCGGTCAAATCGCAGCATCAGAACCGTGATATTGCCATGAAGGCGCTGAAATCCCGCCTGTACCAGATGGAACTGGATAAACGCAGCGCTTCTGTTCAGGAAGCACATGATGCCAAGGGGGATGCCGGATGGGGAAATCAGATACGCTCATATGTTCTGCAACCCTATCAGATGGTCAAAGACCTGCGCACCAATGTGGAAACGTCCGACACCCAGGGCGTTCTGGATGGCGACCTTGATCGGTTCATGGCGGCGACGCTGGCACAGGATGTCGCTGGCAAGAGCCGGGCCGAAGCGCAGTCCGGTGATGCATAAGGCACAGAGGGGCTGCGCGAAATACATGTTGCCGCTGCAAAGCGGGCACTGAACAGCCCCGGCCTGCCCCTGTTTTTTCTTGCCTCGCATGTACCCTGCTGATTAGCTTGTACTGTAACGCGCGAAAGGACAGACAGGCATGAGTGATGTAACGCATAAGCCCCCATCAAGAATTCCCGATATACATCTGATCTCCGTTTCAGACATCCGGGCCGCGCTCAATGAGGGCTGGCAAGACTTTCGACAGGCCCCCGTGTTCGGCTTGTTTTTTGCCGGCATCTATGTGCTGGGGGGGCTTGCCCTATGGTGGTTGTCACGAAAAACTGGTGAAATATACTGGCTGGTCATCGGCGTGTTCGGCTTTCCGCTGCTGGGGCCCTTTGCCGCCGTGGGGTTGTATGAAGTCAGCCATCTGCTGGAACAGGGAAAGCGCCCGGATTGGAAAAGCGTCATGAGCGTTGTCTATAGCCAGAAAAACCGGCAAATCCCTTCGATCTGCGCCCTGATGCTGATTGTGTTCATGTTCTGGGCCTTTGTCGCGCATTTGATTTTCACATTGTTTCTGGGCATGTCCGCCATGACAAACATCATGAGCAGTTATGAGGTGTTTTTCACTCCAAACGGCATGACAATGCTGATTGTCGGAACGATTGTCGGTGGGCTGCTGGCCGCAGCAATTTTTTCTGTTTCAGTGGTTGGTCTGCCTTTGCTGATGGACAAGGAAATTGATTTTGTCACGGCAATGATTGTCAGCGTTCAGACGGTCTTGGCCAATTTCCGGGTCATGGCGTTTTGGGGGCTGACCGTTGTTGTTTTGCTGTTTCTTGGCATGGTCCCGTTTTTTCTGGGGTTGCTTGTCGTTTTGCCGGTTCTGGGCCATGCCTCATGGCATATTTACCGGCATGTGCTGCGGGATGAGGAATAGGGGCGGATTGAAAAGGAAAAGGGCATGCTGTTGGTGGCATGCCCTTTCAACGTTTTCAGGTAAGAGGCGTGGCCTACTTTGACGGCTCTGCGCTGCGTGCGGCGGCCGGAAGCGGGGTTTTGCCGCCCGAGGTATTCAACGGGTCATCCTGCCGCTGTACGGAACCTTCGAAATGCGCGCCTGATTCAATTGCGATCGTTTTATGAACGATGTCACCCTCAACCCGGGCGGTTGAGGTCAGGCGGACTTTCAGGCCGCGAACGCGCCCGACGACGCGCCCGTTGACAACGACGTCATCTGCGATCACTTCACCTTTGACGATAGCGCCTTCACCCACAGTCAGAAGATGGGCGCGAATGTCGCCTTCAACCTGGCCTTCGATCTGAATGTCGCCGGTCGTTTTCAGATTTCCCTTGATCAACAGATCAGAGGACAAGATCGACGCGGGCGGTTTTGCCTTTGGGGTTGTCGCCAGAGATTCGCTCGCGGGTTTTGTGGTAGATGCCTCGGCGGCTTTACCTTTGGCGCTGTCTGTGGCCTGTTTCGGGCCGGGCTCGTTGATTCTGCTTTTAGAGAACATCTTGTGCTGCCTTGATAAATTTCATCGGATTGACGGCTTTGCCACCAATGCGGATTTCATAGTGAAGATGTGATCCGGTGGATCGGCCAGAATTCCCCATATCACCAATTCTCTGTCCGCGCGAGACCCTATCGCCAACTTTCACACGAATTTTCGAAAGATGTGCATAGCGGGTTTCGATACCGAAGGCATGCTGGATTTCGATGACGCGGCCATATCCCTTGCCCCAACCGGCCTTTATGACGACTCCATCGGCGGTCGAATAGATTGGTGTGCCGATGCTGGCCGCAAAATCGGTTCCCTTGTGCAAACGGCGCCCGCCGGTTTTCGGATCACGCCTGTATCCAAAACCGCTGGTAAAGCGAAAAGCACTTTTGACCGGCAGTGCAAAGGGGGCTTTCTGGGCCGCAATACGATAGAGATTCATCCGGTCCATGGATGACAGGATGGAGTTGGCCCGCAAAGTATCGGCTGAGGGAACCCGTCCGCCCATTGTGGAAAAGGAAAGCGGCGTCAGTGGCCCGCCCTGTCCGGAATAACCGCGGCGTACCGTTTCGAGTATTTTATCCGTCGGCAGTCCGGCAGCCCTAAACATTTTGTCGAGCGGGGTGAGGGAAACGGTTACGGCGTCCTCAAGCTGCGAAAAAATCAGGTCGTTGCGCTCTTGGGCAAGCTTTGCCTCCAAAATCAGTTCATCAACCGTTTTTTCGGCTTTGTCCGCCTTTTGCGCAATCCGCTCACGCTCATCAGCCGTGGTGGTCAGGGCAGATGTCAGGAAATCAACCGTCCCCTCCATATCGTATACACGTCCCGCATCGTTGGCTGCGATCGCGGTGCTGTCTGCCAGACGCGCCTCGGCCGCCTCGGCGGTTTTCCGGGCTTTGTCACGCTCCTGCATGGTTTGGCGTAAGGTCGCCTGGATGATCTCGATCCCTTTTTCAAGTTCGCCCCGGCGATCTTCCGAGGCGAGAAGGGCAGACTGCATTTCTGAAATCTGGGTAAGGGCCAGATTGAAACGCTGATGCGCCAGTTCGGCTTCTTTTGCCCTTGCATCCCGTTCTGCCGACAAGGTGTTCAGGCGGGCTTCATAGGCCACATGCTCACGTTTGGCCTGCTCGCGCAGGTTGCCCGAGCCGATGCTGTCCATCAACAAAAAGGCGGTTGCAATGATCGACCAGGCGACAACTGTGCCGGCCCCGGCAAGGGCGATCAGTTGTGTTGTCGGCGCCAGACGAATGAAACGTGTTTCATTTTCGGAACGCAGAAAAACCCGACGTTCTGGAAACCAGCGTGCCAAAGTGTGATTCAGTTTCGCCATCATACGTGTTTTCACTATCCCCGTCCCATTGTCCGTGTCCTGTGGATTTGTCCGGCTATCCAGGTGGCCGCCGCGCTCCCCTTTGCGCATTGTCTCAATCTGATTAACGGGCGCAAAACCTCACGACAAGAAATTTGAGCGTTTCTAAAGGTTTCGCGCCGGTTTGCCGCAAGAACAGGCGGGTTTTTGCCGATTTTCGCCGCCTATTTTGCGGAGATGGTGCGGAATGTCGCACCCCCTCGTTTCTTTGGGGCGGGGACTCAGGACGCGTCGCCGGTCAACGGCCAGTAGAAATCAGGCGGCAATCCCGCTTCGGCGCGTTTTTCCTCGTTGAAGGGGGGGCGCAGCGGGCTGTGGAAATACCTGCGCACCAATGCGTGGAACGTCTCTTTCGGGTCCATCTCATGGCGTCCGCACAAAAAATGGAACCATTTCGAGCCATAGGCCACATGGCCAACCTCTTCGCGGTAAATGACTTCCAGGGCGTCAACCGTGGCGGCATCTTTATGGTTGCGAAAGATTTCTATCATGCCCGGCGTCACGTCGAGACCGCGGGCTTCCAATACCATGGGGACAACGGCCAGGCGCCCCATCAGATCGTTTTTCGTGTCTTGTGCGGCGCGCCACATGCCGGCGTGTGCCGCCAGGGCGCCATAATGGCTGCCGTGTTGTTCAAGGCAGTCGCATATCAGATTGAAATGCCTGGATTCCTCGGCGGCGGCTTTCACCCAGTCGTCATAGAACCCCATTGGCATTGGAGTGTCGGTAAACCGGGCAATAATATCCCAGTGCAAATCGACAGCGTTCAGTTCGATATGGGCAACCGCATGCAGCAGGGCGATGCGCCCTTCCGGGGTTCCGGGCCTGCGGCGTGGCACATCCCGCGGCGACAGCAGCGGTGGATTTTCCGGCCGGGCGGGGTGATCGGGTGGATTTGCGGTTCCGATCGGCAGGGGCGTGCCGCTTTCTCTTGATTGCATCCAGTCTTGCGCGAATTGCCGGGAAAGGGCCGTTTTTGCCTTGCCGTCAGCACAGGTCAGAACAGTTTCGGCCATGCCAGACAGCGTTTGGGTGCTCATGATGCTTTTCCCAGTGTTTCGGTCGCCGCCAGGACATCCGCCGCATGGCCGGCGGGTTTCACCTTTGACCAGATTTTGGCAATTCTTCCCTGGCCGTCGATCAGTACAGTACTGCGCAATATGCCCATGTAGGTTTTGCCAAACATTTTCTTTTCTCCCCACACACCATATTGTTGGCAAACATTATTATCGGAATCCGAGAGAAGCGGGACGGCAAGATCATGCTTGCAGCGAAATTTTTCGTGTTTGGCCAGCGTATCCTTTGATATGCCGAAAACTTGAGCGTCAAGGGCTTTGAATTTTGATAGAATGGCCGAGAATTCGAGGGCCTCAATGGTACAGCCCGGAGTATCGTCTTTGGGATAAAAAAAGAGAACCACCGGGGAAGGTTGCATGGCTGAAAGGGTGACTGCTGTTCCGTCATCGGCGGGAAGGGTAAAGTCCGGCGCAGGTTCCCCGGCAACTGGTTTTGTCATGGTGGGTTTCCTTTCAGAGTGTTATGCGGTTTCACTATGAAGACGGTTCGCGCGAAAATAAAGCAGGAAGCCCAGGGCCAGGCCGAGTCCCCCCCCGAAGCCGTTGCCGAAGTGTCAAGCGAGGAGCCCGAAGATCGGCGGCCCGGAAAAGCGGCCCGGAAAAAGAAGCGTGGCCGGAAAAGACGGTTCGGTCTTTGGCTGCTGCTCAGCCTCAGCCTGCAACTGGTTATCGGGGCGGTTCTGTTCCTGAGGCTGACGGGGATGCAGATCGAGGCCCCGGAATGGCTCAGGGCGCGGGTGGAAGCGAAAATCAACCAGACACTGCCGGCCGGGCATGTGGGAATAGGAAAGATCAGCTTTCAGATTGGTGATGACTGGGCGCCGGGAATAAACCTGCAGAATCTGGCTTTTGTCGATCAGGGCAACCGGCCACTCGTGCGTATCGAGCAGGCGCATACGTCACTCTCTCTCTCTTCCATGTTGAAGGGGCGAATCCTGGCACGAACCCTGAGTTTGAGCCGTGCAGAGCTTAGTCTGCGCCGCGCCCCCAACGGCAAACTTGATCTGTCGCTGGGGGCTGCGGACAGTTCTTTTGCGGCTGCCGGATCGCTCTCGGATGTCCTCGAGAGCGTTGACAGGATGTTCGAACTCCCGGCGCTTGCAACAATCGATGTAATCCAGGCAAATTCACTGACGCTGAATTTTGAGGATGCGCGGGTCGGGCGAAACTGGCTGTTGACCGACGGGCGCCTGTTGATGGAGCAAAATGCGCAAAGCGTTGATATCAGCCTGGCGCTTAAAATCGGTAACGCAGAGCTGTCTGAAACCGAAAAAACCGGTGCCCTTCCGCAAACAACGGCAGAGGCCGAGTTCTCTTTCAAAACTCAAAAGGGATCGCGTGTCGCAAGTTTTGGCGCAAGTGTTGCCGGGGTGGATGCTCGGGACATTGCCACGCAGGTTCCGGCATTGGCCTGGCTGTCTGTGGTAGATGCACCTATTTCCGGGGCTTTTCGCGCCGGTATCGGTGAAACCGGACTGCTTAGCAAGATGGACGCAACCCTGCAAATCGGGGCAGGGGCGATTAATCCCGCCGAAGGTGCAAAGCCTGTAAAGTTCACATCGGGAAAGGCTTATCTGTCCTTTGACCCGGCGGCCCAGAAAATCCGCTTTGAGGAATTTTCTCTTCAAACGGATATTCTGAGCCTGAGCGCCGAAGGGACAGCGTATCTGCGGGATATAGAAGATGGGCTGCCGCAAACTCTGTTGGGGCAGTTCAAGTTGTCAGAGGCACATTTTGAATCTGCAGACCTGCTTGAGTCGCCGCTGGATTTCAGCGGGGGGGCCGCAGATCTGCGCTTGCGATTGAACCCTTTGACCCTCGATATTGGCCAAGCCGTTCTTGAGGATGGTGAAAGACGGTTCTCAGCCTCGGGGAAAGTCAGTGCCGGTGAAAACGGCTGGTCGCTGGCACTGGACATGGAAGTCAATCAGATTACCGCGCCGGCCTTGTTGAAGTTGTGGCCGGTTGCGATGGTTCCCAAAACGCGCGAATGGATCCGCGATAACGTTCTGGCTGGGGAAATTACCGATGCCAAAGGCGCCATTCGGCTCAATCCCGGAGAAGCCCCCATTTTCTCGGTCGGATATGATTTCGCTGATATCAGCACGCGCTTCATGAAAAAGATGCCGCCGGTGCAGGGGGCCTCGGGGTATGCCACCATTGCTGACAATGCGTTCACGGTGGTAATGGAAGAGGGGTTTGTCACCGCACCGAACGGTGAAACCATAAACGGCAGCGGCACTGTTTTTCACATTCCGGATATACGGGAAAAACCCGCGTCAGCGGTGATCACGCTGCGTTCAGAGAGCAGTGTGCCCGCCGCCCTGGCTTTGCTGGACAATCCCCCGTTCGAGTTTCTGAGCAAGGCTGGCCAGCCGGTGGATTTGGCAACGGGCAAGGCAAAGGTCGAGGGAGAGATACGCCTGCCGCTTGTGCTGAAGGTGCCAACAGAGGATGTCTTTTTTGACCTGACGGCCCATCTTTCGGATGTGCGCAGTGACAAGCTGGTTCCGGGGCGCGTTCTTTCAGCACCAAAACTGACGGTGAACGCCAACCAGGCGATGATTGAAATTTCGGGTGCCGGAAAACTGGGACTGGTCCCGGTCAAAGGGCGCTGGGTGCAAAAACTGGATCCGCAATTCAAAGGCCGTTCAACGGTTGAGGGAACAGTGGAACTGTCGCAAAGGTTCATTGACGAATTCCGTATCGGCCTTCCGAAAGGCAGCGTCAAAGGCGCCGGAACCGGCCACATAAAAATCGCTTTGGCGCGCGGGCAGGCCTCGCGTTTCCAGCTAAGCTCAAATCTGGTTAATCTACAACTCCGACTGGTTGATCTGGGCTGGCGCAAGCCGGCAAGAACAAAGGGAAGCCTGAAGGTTTCCGGCCGGTTGGGAACACCGCCGGTTATCGAAAATCTGGCGATAAACGCCGCCGGTCTGACGGCCACGGGCGCTATCTCCCTCACGTCATCCGGGGCGCTGAAAACCGCGCGTTTCAAGCGGGTGAAGGTCGGCGGCTGGCTTGATGCCCCTGTTACCCTGACAGGCCGGGGCAAGGGCGCATCCCCGGCAATCACCGTCAGCGGCGGAATGATTGACCTCAGAAAGACAAGTTTCGGACGCGCCGGTGGCACCGGGTCCGGCGGCCCGCTGACTCTGAACCTCGATCGTCTGATCGTCTCCGAGGGCATTACGCTGACCAGCCTGCGCGGCAAATTTTCCTCGCGGCCGGCTTTCAACGGCAGTTTCACGGCCCGCGTCAATCGCGGAACGGCAATCAGTGGCACTCTGGCGCCGGACAAGGGCGGCACGGCAATCCGTATTCGCTCAAAAGATGCCGGCGGTGTTTTCAGATCCGCCGATGTGCTTGACAAGGTCTATGGCGGCTCCATGGATCTGATCCTGATCCCGCGCAAAGGCGAGATTGGCAGCTATGACGGGCGTCTCACGGTCAAGAATACACGGGTAAAAGGGGCATCGGCATTGGCAGAATTGTTGAATGCCATCTCGGTTATCGGGTTGTTGGATCAACTGAATGGCGGTGGCATATCTTTTGCCAATGTCGAGGCGTTTTTTCGCTTGACGCCAAATCAGGTTATCATAACCAGAAGCAGCGCCGTCGGCCCCTCCATGGGCGTTTCCATGGACGGCTATTATAATCTGGGAACAAAGCAGTTGAATATGCAGGGCGTGATTTCCCCGTTTTATGCGGTAAACATGGTTGGTCGGCCCTTGACACGAAAAGGAGAGGGACTGTTCGGGTTCAACTTCCGTATTGTCGGCACGTCCGAACGTCCGAAGGTAAAAGTAAATCCGCTGTCGATATTAACACCGGGAATGTTTCGGGAAATATTCCGTCGCCCGCCGCCAAAACTGAAAAACTAGGCTGACATGAAACTGTCTGACTTTGATTTTACCCTGCCCGAGGGGCTGATCGCCACGCGGCCGGTGCGGCCACGCACATCGGCGCGGCTGTTATTGGCCGAGAGCGGGCGAGACATTCAGGATTTGCAGGTCACTGATTTGCCAAATATCCTGTTGCCAGGGGACCGGCTGGTTTTGAACAATACCAAAGTGATCCCGGCCCGGCTGAGCGGCGTCAGGCAGCGAATGAGCGCGCAGGGCCAAGTACAAGCTGCCATTGCTGCAACGCTCCTTGATCCGGTGGCGAACGGGGGCTGGCGCGCATTGTTAAGGCCCCTGAAAAAAATCCGGGAGGGAGAGATCATCCGGTTTTCCGAGGCCCTGAATGCGACTCTGGAAGCCAAGTGCGAAGACGGGACGGCGCATCTGCGTTTCAATCTGGACGCAGATGCCTTTGACGCGGAACTGGCGCGGATCGGGGCAATGCCTTTGCCACCCTATATTGCGTCACGCCGCCCGGCGGATGCCCGCGACAAGACCGATTACCAAACGGTTTTCGCGCGTCATGCAGGGGCAGTTGCCGCTCCGACGGCATCGCTTCACTTTGATGATCCGCTCCTTGAAACCCTTCGCGATAAGGGCATAGAGTTTTCCGAAGTCACGCTGCATGTGGG
Organism: Marinosulfonomonas sp.; assembly: GCA_026984915.1. Classification (GTDB taxonomy): domain Bacteria; phylum Pseudomonadota; class Alphaproteobacteria; order Rhodobacterales; family Rhodobacteraceae; genus WFVA01. Next base: position 13,775 of record JALSRG010000023.1, read on the forward strand.
GGCCGGTACTTTCTTGCCGGTCAAGGTGGATGATATCCGCCAACATAAAATGCATGCCGAATGGGGGGAGGTGACAGCCCGAACCGTTGAAGAAATCCTTCAGACCCAGGCTGGGGGCGGGCGGATCATCCCGGTCGGCACCACGGCCCTGCGCCTGATAGAGACAGCATCGGCCGACGGGCGGCTTCAGCCTTGGCGCGGTTTTACCGATATTTTCATTCGGCCGGGTTATGAATTCAGGGTCGCAGATGGTCTGTTGACCAACTTCCACCTCCCCAAATCGACATTGATGATGTTGGTGTCAGCCTTCATGAGTGTTGAGGAAATTCGCCGGATTTATGCCCACGCCATCGAAAACCGCTATCGCTTTTTTTCCTACGGGGATGCCTCATTGCTGTTGCCGGCAATACAAAGGCGACGCTAAAAGTCGTTCTTTCAACACAGATCAGTACAGAATCACGTCATGATGCCTATGGATAAATGCGCGAGGATATCATGATCCAGGTTCTGAAAAGCTCTTGGCCGCTTCTTCTCGGGATTCTGCTGCTGATGGTTGGCAATGGCCTGCAGGGCTCCTTGCTGGGGGTGCGCGGTGGCATCGAGGGTTTTACGACCTTTGAAATGTCGGTGATCATGTCGGCTTATTTTCTGGGCTTTCTTGGGGGTTCCCGGGCGACGCCGGAAATGATCCGGCGTGTGGGGCATGTGCGCGTGTTTGCGGCCCTGGCATCGTTCATTTCGGCGGTTTTGATCCTTTATCCTGTTCTGGCGGATCCTGTTTCATGGACCTTGGGGCGCATGGTGATCGGGTTTTGCTTTTCCGGCGTTTATGTGACCGCGGAAAGCTGGCTTAACAATTCCTCGACAAATGAAAACCGCGGCAAGGCCCTTTCGCTCTACATGATCGTTCAAATGGCGGGCGTGGTTGCCGGGCAGGGGCTTCTGGCCATGGGGGATCCCGGCGGTTTCGTGCTTTTTGTCATCCCTTCGGTTCTGGTTTCGATTTCCTTTGCGCCGATTCTGCTCTCGATCAGCCCCACACCTGCCTTTGAAACGGCCAAACCACTTTCGCTGCGGGCATTGTATGGCGTTTCGCCACTCGGATTTGTTGGCATGTTCATTTTGGGAGGACTGTTCTCGGCGCAATTCGGTATGGCAGCCGTCTATGCCTCGGAGGCCGGTTTTACCCTGACCGAAATTTCCATGTTTGTGGCGTCTATCTCAATAGGCGCGATGGTCTTGCAATTTCCCATCGGGTGGCTGTCGGACCGCATGGATCGGCGCAACCTGATTTTTGCCATTGCGCTTATTGGTGCTGTTTCGGCCGGAATTGCCTATCTGTTCGGCAACAGTTTTTATCTGTTGTTGGCCGCCGGGTTCATGGTCGGTGGCATGTCCAGCCCGCTTTATGCGCTGCTTATTGCCTATACCAATGATTTTCTTGAACACGACGATATGGCGGCGGCTTCAGGGGGGCTGGTCTTTGCCAACGGGTTGGGCGCCATTGCTGGCCCGCTGATCATTGGCTGGCTGATGGGGGCAGTTGGTCCCGGCGGGTATTTTGCCTTCAACGCGTTGTTGATGCTGAGCCTGGCGCTCTATGCGGCGTGGCGGATGACACAACGGGATACGACGCCTGTCGAGGAAACGGCGCCTTATGTGCCGGTTTTGCCATCTGCATCCCCCGTGGCCGTAGAAGCCGCGCAAGAGGCGATTCAGGAGAGTGTTCACCACAATGAGGACGAATTGTAATGTCTGTCGCATTTTGTGCATTGCCAAATGGTAAAGATTTTGTAACGCTCACTTTACTTGGGGGCATGCGGCGTAAAGGGAGGGTACCATGCAAACCCCGCAGGATGTGAATGAGTTTTGGTTGAACGAGGTTGGCCCTGCTGGCTGGTATAAGGCCGAGGAGTCCCTCGATGATGAGATCCGCAGCAGATTCCAGACGTTATGGGAGGACGCCCGCGACGGCGGCCTGACCGACTGGAAGCTGGACCCGCAGTCTTTGCTGGCCTATCTGATTTTGACTGACCAGTTTCCACGCAATATGTTTCGTGATGATGGCAGGGCCTTTGCGACAGACAAACTGGCGCGTGCCGTGGCAAAAAAGGCGATCGACAAAGGTTGGGACATGCGGGTTCCGGAACCTGAACGGCAGTTCTATTTTCTGCCGCTGATGCATTCCGAATGCCTGGCGGATCAGGACCGCTGCATTCGCCTGATGCTGAGCCATATGCCAGAGACCGGGGCAGGCAACCTGCTGCATGCCAAGGCACACCGGGAAGTGATCCGAAAATTCGGGCGATTCCCTTATCGGAATCCTGCGCTGAAACGGACAGATACCGCAACCGAAGCCGAGTTCATTCGTAATGGCGGTTATGCGTCGGTCCTGCACGAGGAGGCGATTTAGAAAGTTTCCCTTTTTATTCATGTTGTTAGCAATATATTGGCGAAACTGTATTTCGGCCTGTGTTGATGCGGAATTGCAGATAGTTTAATATCAAACCAATTCTGAACCCAGCCTATGCGACAGGGGATACATATGGCCTCCAGACAGTATGACTTGATTGTAATCGGCGCAGGGCCGGGGGGCTATGTGGCGGCTATTCGTGCGGCCCAGCTTGGTCTTGAAACCGCGGTTGTCGAGAGAGAACACCTTGGCGGAATTTGTCTGAACTGGGGCTGTATTCCAACAAAGGCCTTGCTGCGTTCGGCCGAAGTGTTCCATCTGATGCAGCACGCAGATGAATTTGGCCTTTCCGTCAAGGAACCGTCTGTCAGCCTTGATGCGGTGGTAAAGCGCTCACGTGGTGTGGCGAAGCAACTGTCAGGCGGGGTTGGCCATCTTCTGAAAAAGAACAAGGTTACCGTTGTGATGGGGCAGGCAAGCCTGTCTGCACCTGGGCGCGTGTCAGTGGAAGGCGAAAAAGGCAAAGAGGAACTGACGGCAAAAAATATAATCCTTGCCACAGGTGCCCGCGCCCGCGATCTGCCGGGGCTTGAGGCCGACGGTCAACGTGTTTGGTCGTACAAACATGCGCTGGCGCCACCGCATATGCCCAAAGACCTTCTGGTTATCGGTTCCGGGGCGATTGGAATAGAATTCGCCAGCTTTTTCAATACAATGGGGGCCAATGTTACTGTTGTCGAAGTGATGGACCGGGTGTTGCCGGTTGAGGACGCGGAAATAAGCGCATTGGCCAGGAAGCAGTTTTTGAAACAGGGAATGAACATCCTTGAAAAATCGACCGTCAAAAAGCTGGATCGAAGCAAATCCAGAGTTACCGCCCATATCGAAACCGGCGGAAAACTGGTAAAACAGCACTTTGATACGGTGATTTCTGCAGTTGGTATTGTTGGCAATGTTGAAAATCTGGGGCTGGAGAAGCTGGGTGTAAAGGTTGACCGCACGCATGTGGTGACGGATGAATTCTGCCGCACCGGGGTTGCCGGCCTCTATGCAATTGGCGATATCGCCGCGCCACCCTGGCTTGCGCACAAAGCCAGCCATGAAGGCGTTATGGTCGCCGAATTGATTGCCGGTCTCAAGCCGCATCCGGTCAAGGCCGAGAGTATTCCGGGATGTACCTATTGCAGCCCTCAGATTGCATCGGTCGGTTATACCGAGGCACGGGCAAAAGAGCTGGGTTTTGCCGTCAAGGTGGGGCGTTTTCCCTTTATCGGCAACGGCAAAGCGATTGCATTGGGGGATGCCGAGGGGATGGTGAAAACCATATTTGATGCCAAAACCGGGGCCCTGTTGGGGGCCCATATGATTGGGCCGGAGGTGACAGAGCTTATCCAGGGGTTTGTCATCGGCAGAACATTGGAAACGACAGAGGCCGAGTTGATGCAGACGGTATTCGCGCATCCGACACTAAGCGAGGCCATGCACGAGAGCGTTCTGGATGCTTATGGCCGGGCCATCCATTTCTGAGATGTGATTGCTGGCAAAGGCGGTGGATCAGATCGGTTCCACCTGCCCGCCGGCGGAAGCCCAGTCATAGAGCCCCCCAAGGTTGAAGACGGCCTGGTATCCCATTTTTGAGAGCATCTGCGCCGCCAAATGTGAGCGTGCACCAGTTGCACAGTAAAGGCCGACGGGCTTTGCCGTGTCCAGTGAGGACTCACATTCGGGGCTGCGTGGGTCGGCTTTGCTGTTCAGCAACATCAGCGGAATATGCAGAGCATCTTTTGCCTTGCCGCTTATTCTGACCTCGCTGATATCACGCACGTCGATCAGGGCCATGTCGCCGCGTGCCACCTGTTCGATGGCATCGGCCATTGAAAGCCGGGCAGCCGCGGGCTGCGGGCTGTTGAATGGGTTGAACATCTGTTTTTCCTGTTCGGGTTCTGAGTAAATGCCTGCCGGTCGACATATATTCATTATAAGGAATATAACAAGGGGCAATTGTAATATCGCCCCTTGTTCTGTTCTTTTACTCCACCTTCAGCGGAATGGTGGCCAGCACCTTGTTCAGCGGACCATAGATGTAACGGATTTCGTAATCCCCCGCGACCATCGGCGCATAAAGCGTAGCGGGCGAACCACCGGCAACGCTGGCAAAGGCCTCGGCGCTGTCGGATCCCGGTTTGGCGATGATGAGGGTATCGCGGCGATGGGCCGGACCCTCCCAGATGACCTGAACCGTATCACCGCGGGCGGCTGTATCGGCAGCCTGAAGGCTGGCAGTCATCGGCACCACATTCAAGGGCACAGCCGCAAGCATTTTACGTTCGTTCCCCTTCTGGATATAGCGCAACTCGTAGGTGCCGGG
>JALSRG010000024.1 GCA_026984915.1 Marinosulfonomonas sp.
CCGTCGCTGTCCCTGACATAGGCATAGGTGACTTCCTCGCCGGTTTTCATACCGGGTTGGGCAATGGCAAGGTAATCGTCGCCACCGGGGCCGCTCCATGTGACCGCCAGCTTGCCGCCGGCAGGGGCGGGGCTGGAGAATTCAAGCGATGCGCTGACCGGCTGGACTACCAGTTCCCCAACCGCAAGGATTTTGCGTTCGTTGCCTTTCTGGATATAGCGCAGCTCGTAGGTGCCGGGTGTGGTAGGGGTGTCAATTTCCAGAGTGTTCCCGTCGCTGTCCCTGACATAGGCATAGGTGACTTCCTCGCCGGTTTTCATACCGGGTTGGGCGATGGCAAGGTAATCGTCGCCACCGGGGCCGCTCCATGTGACCGCCAGCTTGCCGCCGGCAGGGGCAGGGCTGGCGAATTCCAGCGTGGCGCTGACCGGCACAACCTGCACGTCTTTGGAGGCCAGAATGATTTTATCGCTGCCGTTCAGGATATAGCGGATTTCATAGGTGCCCGGTGTTGTTGGCACCTCGAGCGCCACAACATTGCCTTCGCTGTCCTTGGTATAGGCATAGGTGATTTCCTCGTTGCCCTTGCTGCCCGGTTTGGACAGGGCAATGTAATCGCCGCCGCCACTGATCTGCCTCTCGGGGCCGGTCCATGACACATCCAGCGTGCCGCCCGCCTCGGCGGGGCCTTCAAAACCGACGGTGGCCGTAACAGGGGTTACCACCAGTTTCTGTTTGGCCAGAACCCTGTTGCTATTGCCGTTCAGCACATAGCGCAATTCATAGGTGCCGGGATGGAGCGGTGCGATTATTTCGACCGTGTTGTTTTCGCTGTCTTTTGTATAGGCATAGGTGATTTCCGAATTGGCCTTGCTGCCGGCTTCGGAAATGGCGATGTAATCCCCGCCGCCGCTGATTTGCTTGTTCGGGCCTTGCCAGACCACCTTGAATGTTTCACCCACTTCGACCGTATCGGGGGCAATCAGACTGGCTTCGACTTCGCTGACCGCGATGGTATGGCGCGCAAGGATATTGCCATGCCCAAGGGCATCCTGAAGCCGCAGTTCATAGGTGCCCGGTTTGGTCGGGGCGGTTATTGTCGCCTTGGTGCCGGGGTATTGATCGGCATAGAGATAGGCCATGTGATCGTTCGAACTGTCATCCGGTTTGGCCAGTGAAATGGTATAACCCTTGTTGGTAGGCGATTTCCATTCCAAATCAAATTTGGTGCCAACCGACACTTTGTCGGGCGCGCTGATGTCAAAGGCAAACTCGGTCACCTTGATCGTCTTGCGGGCCAGAATATCGCCATTCCCTGTCGAGGTTTGATAACGCAGCTCGTAAATACCCGGCGTGGTCGGAAGGCGCATCTGTTCGGTGTGGTTGGCGCTTTGGTCGACATAGAAATAGAGGTTCACGTTTGCGACACCTTCAGCCGCACGATCCTGTGGATTGGCCAGCGCAATCACATCGCTGCTTTTATCGGGGCCGCCCCAGTTCACGGTGATTTCGCTACCGGCGGGGGCCTCGCCTGGAGCCTCGATCGAGGCTTGGGGCAGCAGTTTGGGCAGTTCCAGATAGACTTTCTGCGCCTTGTCAGCGACGGTGAAATCCAGTTCCGCGCTGGCTTCGTCCTCGGGGCGCATGACCTCGACATGGCCTTTTCCGGGCAGGAATTCCATCCCGAATGCGTTTTCATGCGGCAGTGTGTCGATCAGGGTCTGGCCCTCATAGGTCAGGGTCCAGATCAGCGGGTCCTGAATTGGTTTGTCGCTGCCCTTTTCCAGAACCGCGAAACCGACGCCGACCGGCTCGGGTTCGGCCACGACCTGCAACGCATCGGCCAGTTCGGCCGCGTTGCTGGCGGTGCGGAAGGTGCCGCCGGTCTGTTCGGCAAGGCATTGCAATTCGGCCTTGTCTTGCGGGTTGGAAATGTCGAAACCGATCACATGTGCTGTGAAATCGATGCCTGCCTCTTCCAGCTTGCGGCCCACTTCGCAGGGGTTCAATTCACAGGTTTCGCGCCCGTCCGATATCAGAATAACGGTGGCTTTTTCCTCGGTGTATTTCAGGGCTTCGGCGGCCTGAATAACAGCGGCGGACAGGGGGGTTTTGCCCTTTGGCTTGATCGCGTTCACGGCTGCGGCAATAGCGTCGCGCGTGCCGGTGCCGGGCTGGATCAGGGTTTCGATGTCGCTGCAATCGCCTTTGCGGCGGTGGCCGTATACCGTCAGCCCCAGTTCCTGATCCTCGGGCAGGGTGGACAGCAATTTTCCGATCACATCCTGCGCAATGGTGATTTTCGCGGTGCCGTCGATTTGCCCCCACATCGAACCGGAGGCATCCAGCACCAGAATGGCGCGGGGATTTTCCTGTGCCTGGGCGATAAAGGGAAGAAAGCAAAGAAGGGCGGCGAAAATATGCTTGAGCATGGTCTGATTCCAATGAAAATCATGTCTTGGTTCGAATGATAAACAGCTTACGCTAGATTCAGGCAGTAAGGAAATCTTTTCCTTCCGGACGGTTCCGCCTTTGTTCTCATTTTTCCATTGCGTTCCTGCATAACTCCACTATGTCTTAACCAACGATTAATCTGGGCATGCCATGGCAGAACTGAAAAACATTGAGGTGCGCGGCGCGCGCGAGCATAACCTGAAGAATATCGATGTCGATATTCCGCGTGACCAGCTTGTGGTCATTACCGGCTTGTCCGGATCCGGGAAATCATCGCTGGCATTTGATACGATCTATGCCGAGGGGCAGCGCCGATATGTTGAATCGCTCTCGGCTTATGCCCGGCAATTTCTGAACATGATGGAAAAGCCGGATGTTGACCATATAAGCGGCCTGTCTCCGGCGATTTCCATAGAGCAGAAAACGACCAGCAAAAACCCCCGCTCCACCGTGGGGACGGTAACCGAGATTTACGACTACCTGCGCTTGCTGTTTGCCCGTGTGGGCACGCCCTTCAGCCCAGCCACCGGAAAACCGATCGAAGCCCAGCAAGTTCAGGATATGGTCGACCGGGTGATGAAGATGGAGGAGGGGACGCGCGCCTATCTTCTGGCCCCGATCGTTCGCGACCGGAAAGGTGAATACCGCAAAGAGTTTCTCGAGTTGCGCAAACAGGGCTTTCAGCGCATCAAGGTCGATGGTGAATTTTTTGAATTGGAGGCCCCACCCACGCTGGATAAAAAGTTCCGGCATGACATTGATGTCGTGGTGGATCGCATTGTTGTGCGGGAAGGGTTGGAAACACGTTTGGCAGACAGTTTCCGAACCGCGCTGGATCTGGCCGACGGCATCGCCATTCTGGAAACAGCCCCCAGGGAAGGCGATCCGGAGCGTCATACCTTCAGTGAAAAATTTGCCTGCCCGGTTTCCGGTTTCACCATCCCCGAGATCGAGCCGCGGCTGTTTTCCTTCAACGCCCCCTTCGGGGCCTGTCCGGATTGTGACGGGCTGGGGGTGGAGCTGTTTTTTGACGAACAGCTTGTGGTGCCGGACAAGATGCTGACGCTTTATAATGGCGCCCTTGCGCCCTGGCGCAAAGGGAAATCGCCCTATTTCCTGCAGACAATCGAATCCATCGCCAATCACTATGGTTTTGACAAGAATACGCCGTGGAAGGATCTGCCGCCGCATGTCCAACAGGTATTTCTTTACGGCTCCAACAACGAAGAAATCAAATTCCGCTATGATGAAGCCGGGCGGGTTTATGAGGTCACCCGTGCCTTTGAGGGCGTAATTCCGAATATGGAACGCCGCTATCGCGAGACAGACAGCGCCTGGGTCCGGGAAGAATTTGAACGCTATCAGAACCGGCGCCCTTGTGGCACCTGCGGGGGTTATCGTCTGCGCGAAGAGGCCTTGGCTGTCAAGATATCCGGACTGCATATCAGTCAGGTCACACAGATGTCGATCAAGGAGGCGCTGGATTGGTGTGATGCGGTTCCCGATTCTCTTGGTCAGCAAAAGAACGAGATTGCCAAGGCGATACTGAAGGAAATCCGCGAGCGGTTGGGATTTCTGAATAATGTCGGGCTGGAGTATCTTACTCTTTCGCGCGCAAGCGGAACGCTGTCGGGTGGCGAAAGCCAGCGTATCAGGCTGGCCAGCCAGATCGGTTCCGGATTGACGGGGGTTCTCTATGTGTTGGACGAACCCTCAATCGGGCTGCACCAGCGCGATAACGGCCGGCTTTTGCAAACCCTCAAGAACCTGAGAAATCAGGGCAACACGGTAATCGTCGTCGAGCACGATGAAGAGGCAATTCGTGACGCGGACTATGTTTTTGATATCGGGCCTGGTGCCGGCGTACACGGTGGCCAGGTTGTGGCCAAAGGAACGCCTGCGGATATTGCCGCCAATCCCGAGTCAATCACAGGGCAGTATCTGGCGGGGGTCAGGGAAATTCCGGTTCCGGCGACAAGGCGCAAAGGCACAAGGAAGAAAATTACCGTGGTCGGGGCCACAGGGAATAACCTGCGCAATGTGACAGTCGATTTCCCATTGGGGAAGTTCACCTGTGTCACAGGCGTATCCGGCGGTGGCAAATCCACCCTGACCATTGAAACCCTGTTCAAAACTGCCAGCATGCGCCTGAATGGTGCGCGTCAGACTCCGGCGCCTTGTGAAACCATCAAGGGATTGGAACATCTGGACAAGGTCATTGATATTGACCAACGTCCGATCGGCCGCACACCGCGATCAAACCCGGCCACCTATACCGGTGCATTCACACCGATCCGTGACTGGTTTGCCGGCCTTCCGGAGGCCCGCGCACGAGGCTATAAGCCCGGCCGGTTTTCCTTCAACGTCAAGGGCGGCCGCTGCGAGGCCTGCAAAGGGGACGGGGTCATCAAGATAGAGATGCATTTTCTGCCGGATGTCTACGTCACCTGCGAGACCTGCAAGGGCGCGCGCTATAACAGGGAAACGCTGGAAGTTCTGTTCAAAGGCAAAAGCATAGCCGACGTTCTTGATATGACAGTCGAGGACGCGCAGGATTTCTTCAAGGCTGTTCCGAGCATCCGCGATAAAATGGATGCATTGATGCGCGTCGGGCTGGGCTATATCAAGGTTGGTCAACAGGCGACAACTCTGTCCGGTGGCGAAGCCCAACGCGTCAAGCTCTCAAAAGAACTGTCAAAACGTGCCACGGGACGGACATTGTATATTCTGGACGAACCGACCACCGGGCTGCATTTCGAGGATGTGAAAAAGCTGCTGGAAGTTCTGCATGAGTTGGTGGACCAGGGAAATACGGTTGTGGTGATCGAGCATAACCTGGATGTGATCAAGACAGCCGACTGGATTGTTGATATTGGACCGGAAGGCGGTGATGCTGGTGGGCAGATTATTGCCACGGGCGTTCCGGAAGACATTGTAAAGGTCAGGAACAGCTATACCGGGCAGTATCTGAAATCCATGCTGGGCCTGCGCAAAACTGCGGCGGAGTAAAGAACAGATGGCCAAACCTGTAATTGGGCTGGCATTGGGCAGCGGAGGGGCACGCGGGTGGTGCCATATCGGTGTTATTCGGGCACTTGCAGAACTTGGAATCCATCCGGATGTCGTGGCCGGATGTTCAATGGGGGCATTGGTAGGTGCTGCCTATGCAGGTGGTCAGATGGATGCGCTGGAGACCTGGGCAAGAGATTTGACGCGACGTAAATTTCTGACCCTCATCGATGTCGACCTGACCAGCGGAGGGCTGGTTGAAGGAAAGGCGATAGCGCAACTGTTTGCGGAACTGGGCCTGCCGGAAAAACTCGAAGATCTGGACATACCGTTCTGGGCTGTGGCCAGCAATTTGCATACCGGACGCGAGGTCTGGCTGAAATCCGGCTCTCTGGCCCTGGCAGTGCGTGCTTCGGCATCCATTCCAGGTGTGTTCAGTCCCATGCAGATCGATGGCAACTGGCTTGTGGACGGTGGTATTACAAACCCCGTGCCGGTCTCGCTGGTGCGGGCGCTTGGGGCAGATTTGGTGATCGCGGTCAATCCGGACGCGCACCGGGTAGGGATCAACTGGAAGCCAGAGCCCGAGTCTGACCGGAGGATTTCCGTTCGCGGGGTTGCGCAGCAGATTTCATCCCGATTGCCGGCGCGCCTGCAGGGCCTGTCCAATCTTATTGCGCCATCAGGCCAACGAAACCCCAGCTATGTGTCCGTGGTCATGGCTGCGATCGAAGTCATGACAGAAGAAATCCGCCGCAGCCGGCTGGCCGGGGATCCGCCACATGTGTTGCTGAATGCACGTCTGAATGATTTGAAAGTGCTTGAATTGTATCGCGCCGCGGAAGCCATCGAAGACGGGTTTCGCATGGTCCGGCAGCAAAAAGATGTGTTGTTGGCGACTGTTTCGGGCGCGTCGGTCTGAGCAGTTTGCCGCAGCGGAATGGGCACCCCTGGTTTTCGGGGCGCCCCAATCACGCAATACATTTCGTAATTTCTATTTCTTCATCGGGCAGGTGTTCAGACCCAGAATCGAGTAGATCGGGCAACTCCCGATCAGTCCGGTGACCAGCGGGATGATGCCGAGAAGCAACCAGGTGCGATAGCTGGCGTCTGGCAGCATGAAATAGGCAATCAGCAGAGCTGCGCCAACGATCACCCGCAAGATGCGGTCGATATTACCTTCGTTTTTCTTGAGCATGACATGTCTCCTTTTTCAAGTCCTGCAAGCAGCTTAACAAATCCGGCTCGTTGCGTCTGTGACATCCGTCACTTTATAGGTCTACGCCCTGGGGTCAGGTGTTTTCGGCTATGGCCTGAAGGGCGTTGATATCGATCAGGTTGATCTTGCCCCGCGTTGTCTGCACCCAGCCAAAACGCGCCCAGACTTCCAGGCGGCGCGAAACAACTTCGCGGGCCGTACCAAGGCGCGAGGCCAGTTCCTGATGGGTCGCAAGCACGTCTCCTTTCGCATCAACGGTTGATAACAATGCGGCGGCCAGCCGGGATTCAATTCGTTGAAACGCTACCTTTTCAAGTAGTTGCATGACGATTTGCATGCGGTCTGCGAAGGCGGAAAAGACAAGGTGGCGAAATGCAGCAGATTGATCAAGCAGGTCGAGGAAAAGCGCCTTTGGCAACAGGACCAGCCGCGTCGGCTCGGCCACGACCGCTTCGGCGCTGTAAGCTTCGTCGCCCATCAGTCCCAAGGTGCTCTGAATACAGGATTGACCGGGTTCCACTGCATAGAGTTGCATTTCACGCCCGGAAGCCCCGGTCAGGCAGACATTCACTCTGCCAGACAGAACGATCACATAGCCTTTGACCGATTCGCCCGGTGAAAAGAGAACCGCGCCTTCAGGCACATCCTTTGGCGCAAGCGTGTTCAATGCCTTTGTGGCGTGGTCTTCCAGATCGGCCAGAGCCGGGGCCTGTTCGGTCCAGTTCATCCGTTCCGGTGGCGTTTTTCAAATCTGGGGAGCATCGCGCTGAAGTCCATTCCCTGACCGCCTTCCTGTTCAACAAAACTTTCATAAAGCTCCGTTGCAGCATGCCCCATAGGCGTGTCGGCGTCTACTGCTTCCGCCGCTTGTTGGCTGAGACGCAGATCCTTCAGCATCAGTTCGGCCGCAAACCCGGGTTTGTAATCGTTGTCAGCCGGGCTTTGCGGCCCGACGCCCGGTGCGGGGCAGTAGGCGTTCATGGTCCAGCTATACCCCGATGAGGTGCTGACCACGTCAAACATTTTTTGCCGGTCCAGCCCCAGCTTGTCGGCCAGAGCAAATGCTTCACATGTAGCAATCATCGTGACACCCAGAATCATATTATTGCAGATTTTGGCCGACTGGCCGGCGCCGGCAGCACCGCAATGCACGGCTTTTTGTCCCATTACGTCAAACAGGGGGTTAACTTTGGCAAAAGCTTCCTCGCGGCCACCAGCCATGAAGGTCAGCGTGCCTGCCGTTGCACCACCAACCCCGCCGGAAACCGGCGCATCCACCGCAAGCAACCCCGCGTTCTCGGCCTTCTCTGCAACTGCGCGTGCGCTCTCCACATCAACGGTGGAACAGTCGAGCAATACGGCCCCCTGATCCATCGCCGGAATGATTTCGTCGGCGACAGTTCGCAGGATGGAGCCGTTCGGCAGCATGGTGATTACCACATCCTGACCACGTGCCGCTTCTGCACCGCTTGCTGCCTTTCTGACACCGGCCGGGCAGGGGGCAACCGGATCAAATCCGGTCACATCATGTCCGGCCTCTGCCAGATTGGCCGCCATCGGGCCACCCATGTTTCCCAGTCCTATGAACCCGACTTTCATTTTTCGTCCTCCTGAAATGTGACCTGATCCGCGCCTTCCGGCAGGGGCATCAGCATTTTTGTGACCTCAAGCGACAAGGGATCGCCGAGATCATGTTTCCATTTTGGCGCGCGGTCCTTGTCGATGATTGCGGCGCGAATACCCTCCAGAAAGTCAGCATGTTCCATCGACCGGCTGGTAAACCTGTACTCCATTTCCAACGCCGGCCGAATGCTGTTGCTGCTGCGCAAGCGGTGCACCATTTCGACGGTGCAGGCCATGGACAGGGGGGCGTTGCGCCGCATGATCTTCAGTGTGTCAGCCGCAAAAGCGCTCTCATCATTTTCCAGAGCGCGCAGAATATCGTAAAGCGAGTCTCCGGCAAAATTACGGTTGATCGGGGCGAGCAACTCTTTCAGCCTGCCGTCAGGCGGGGATTGTGCCGCTTTGTCGATTTTTGTCCAGTCGCCGGTTTCTTCCAGTTCACGGATCAGCGCCGGCCAGTCGGTTTCAGAAATATGATAATCGGCAAATCCGGCGAGAATGGCATCGGCTGCCTTCATGCGTGTTCCGGTTGTTCCCAGGTATTCTCCCAGGCGCCCGGGGGCATGTGCCAGCAGATAGCTGCCGCCCACATCAGGGACCAGGCCGATGCCGCATTCCGGCATGGCAATCTGGCTGCTGTCACCGACCACGCGGTGGCTGGCATGGCAGCCAACACCCACACCTCCCCCCATGGTAAAGCCCTGCATGAAGCTGGCCACGGGTTTTGGAAATTCGAAAAGCCTGGCATTCATGCGGTATTCGTCACGCCAGAATTTGCGGCCATATTCAAAATCGCCTTGTGTGCCACTGGCATACATTTCCGCAATATCACCACCGGCGCAAAAGGCGCGTTCCCCTGCGGCGTCGATCACAATCATCTTTACCTGCGGGTTGTCGCGCCAGGCATCCAGGGCAGATTCGATTTCAAGACACATTGCGTATGTCAGCGCATTGAGTGCTTTCGGACGATTGAGCGTGATACGCCCGGTCTGTCCGCTGATACGAATGTCGATATCCGCCATCTGTTTGTCCCTTACGCCCGGTCGGCCAGCATTTGGCGCGCAACAATCAGGCGCATGATTTCATTTGTGCCTTCAAGTATCTCATGCACCCGCAAATCGCGCACCAGTTTTTCAATTCCATAGTCGGCCAGATAGCCGTAACCGCCATGCAATTGCAGGCACTGATTGACAATCTTTGAGCCGGTTTCCGTTACAAGTTTCTTTGCCATTGCGCAGGCTTTGGTTGCGTCTGGTGTCGCGTGGTCCAGTTTCCATGCGGCCTGGTGCAGAAAAACCCGGGCGGCCTGCAGATCGATTTCCATATCCGCCAGCCGGAACTGAAGCGCCTGAAACTGATCAATGGATTTGCCGAATGCCTTGCGTTCGCTCATATAGGACAGCGTTCTGTCCAGCGCCGATTTTGCCCCCCCCAGACTGCAAGCCGAAATATTGAGGCGGCCACCATCCAGCCCCTTCATGGCATAAGTGAAACCTTTGCCCAATTCACCCAGCAGGTTCAGGTCCGGTATCTCACAGCCATCCAGTTGAACCTGTCGGGTGGGCTGGCTGCGCCATCCCATCTTTTCCTCAAGCCCGCCAAAGCTGAGCCCATCGGTGCCGTCATCAACAATAAAAGCCGAAATCCCCTTTGGCCCGTCACGTCCGCTGCGGGCCATGACAATATACGCATCCGAGTAACCGCCACCGGATATAAAGGCCTTGGTGCCGGTCAGGCGATAACCGCCATCTGTTTTTTCCGCCCGTGTTTTCAGCGCCGCTGCATCTGAACCTGATCCCGGTTCGGTCAGGCAGTAGGAAAAGAATATATCCATGGAAATGGCGCCGGGCAGGTACTTTTGGCGCAGGTCGTCGCTGGCGAACTTGTCCAGCATGGCCGCGCACATGTTATGTATGGACAGAAAGGCAGCGACCGAAGGGCAGGCCATGGACAGGGCTTCGAAAACCAGCGTTGCATCAAGGCGGCTGAGGCCCGAGCCGCCGTTCTCCTCGGAAACATACAGGCCACCAAAACCGAGCTCGGCCAGCCGGGGCCACAACTCGCGCGGGATATTTCCCGCCTTTTCCCATTCTTGGGCGTAAGGTGCGATCTGTTCCTGGCCAAAGGTATAAGCCATGTCAAAAATGGCGCTCTGTTCCTCGCTTGGTGCAAAATCCACTCCGGCCTCCCTTTGGTGCGTGGTGTAACGGGTGCTTAGGGCGCAACTGTTGCACAATTTTTTCAAGGGGGGAAATAGCTTGAGCCGGGAAAGAAGAGTGGAGTTCGGCAAGCGAGGAACGATCAGGTCGGGAGGGGCCGGTTTTCAGGGGCTCCATGGCAGCGCAACCAAGGGAAGAGCGCTGTTTCCAAAGCGCCATTCCTTTGTTTCCATAAATCAGATTGTGGCTTTTGTGTGAAACTGTTAGCGAACTTTCAGTAATTTGAATGTGTTCCATGTGCGTGCCTTTTTGCCCGTTCCGGCTGGGAACTGGCAAAAGAACAAGACAAGAGTTGGGGATAATGGAGAGTAAAATGTTTACAAGACTTCGCGCCACTGCGGCTGTTGCCGCGCTATTGGCCACGACTTCTGCTGCGGCGGCGGCAACGGTGACGGCGACCTTTGATTTTACACAGCCGGGACCGGCCTATTGGCGGTCGAGCTATACGTTCACCAATGCCGGAACCACACTGAAGATCAAGGCGCATAATTACAATTCCCACAAGGAAATCTATCGTGATATTCGCGTCGGCCGCTGGACCGGCTGGGGATTGGGGGCCGGCTATAGAGGTGACTCGAACCACCGTGTCGACGGCCGGGGGCGTGACGAAGTATTGTCCTTTGCCTTTGACAGATCCGTGACCTTGGAAAATATCGAATTTGGCGCCTACTACGCAAACAGCAAATTTGATTATTTTGCCGATAACGGGGGGGCGCTGGCCTATGACAGCTGGGGTCATGTTGCGGATAATGTCGTTCTGTCCAGCAACAACACCGGCATCATTTTCGGAATTGGTGCCTCCTGCCGCTGTTCGGCCTTCAAAGTCCGCAGCCTGACGGTTTCCTGGGATGATGGCAGCGGAAACCCTGCGCCGGTTCCTTTGCCTGCCGGGGGCCTGATGTTGCTTTCCGGTCTCGCTGCCGTTGGCGGTGCACGGAAGTTCAAGCGCAAAAGCTGAGTAGAGACCACTGGTCTTTTACACATTCTGGGCGGGGCTTTTGCCCCGCCTTTTCGTTGGCTACAGGTCTGCGTGAAATTCCTCGATCAAGTGACGAACAATGGCATGCAAAGCATGTCGGTCTGATTTTCCCGAAGCCTTTGCGCTGGCATATGTCGCCCGTTGCCGTTCTGCGCTGGTGCCATGTTTCAGAATATCCCTTGCCGCAAGAGTTTCCGCGCTGCACCCCAGTATTTCGGCATCTTCGGATATCAGTTCAATCATTTCAGCAAGCAGATCCGGAAAGGGAATCACCGACTGCTGGCCAAAATCGATCAGCCCCTCGGTCACCCCGTAGCGCTGTGCACGCCAACGGTTTTCGCCCACCAGAAACCGGTCATACAGCCGCCAGCGTTTGTTTTCGGTCGACAGGCGCCACAGCATACGGGTCAGGCACTGGGTGAGGGCCGCCAGAGACAAGGCGTGTTCCAGTCGGGGAGACACATCCATGATGCGCGATTCAATTGTCGGGAACCGGGCAGAGGGGCGCAGATCCCACCATATTTTTGAGCTGTCCTCAATCAGGCCCAGATCAATCAGCACCCTTATGGAACGTTCATACTCTGACCAGGAGGCGGGGCGCGGTGGTAATCCCGTGCGCGGCAGGTTGTCAAAAACTGTCAGCCGGTAGCTTGCCAATCCGGTATCTTCACCCTGCCAATATGGTGACGAGGTGGACAGGGCCAGTAAATGCGGCAGGAAGTAGCTCAGTTGATTCATCAGGTCTATCCGCTGTTCCTTTTCAGCGATTCCGATATGGACATGCATGCCGCAGATCAACATGCGCCGGACGACACCGGCCAGATCCTGACGCAGGGCGTTATAACGCGCCTTGTCCGTGTGGTGCTGTTCCTTCCAGTCGGCAAACGGGTGACAGGACGCGGCAATCGGGGCCAACCCGTGTTTTTTTGCATGGGTGCTCACGCTGGCGCGCAGCCGCTTCAGGTCGTCGCGTGCCTCGCTGATATTTGCGCAAACCCTGGTGCCTATCTCAATCTGGCATTGCAGAAACTCCGGGCTGACCTGACCCTGTAGATCCGCAGCACAATCATCCATCAGCGCCTGCGGAGCGGCGGCCAGTTCCAGTGTTTCCAGATCGACCAGAAGATATTCTTCTTCAATGCCGATCGTGAAATCCGGCTTTCTTGTAACCATGATCATCCCTCTGTTTTGGCCAGCAAAGCAGAGCGTGCCGTTCAGAGCAAGAAAAAGGGGCCCGCAGGCCCCTTTTTGCCGATATGCTGCGGTTCTCAGTCCATCGCTTTGAAATGGAACTCACCGCCTTCTTTCAGACCCGAGGGCCAGCGGGATGTGACCGTCTTGGTGCGGGTATAAAAGCGGAATCCGTCCGGGCCATCCTGATTGAGATCGCCAAATCCGGATTTCTTCCAGCCGCCGAAAGTGTGGTAGGCCAGCGGAACCGGGATCGGCACGTTGATCCCGACCATTCCGACATTGATGCGGCTGGCAAAATCGCGGGCGGCATCCCCGTCACGGGTAAAGATTGCGGTGCCGTTTCCGTACTGGTTTTTCATGACCAGATCGACAGCCTCGTCATAGGATTCCGCGCGTACGGTCGACAGTACCGGCCCAAAGATTTCTTCCTTGTAGATGTCCATGTCCGGCGTGACATTGTCAAACAGATGCGGCCCGACAAAATACCCGTTTTCGTATCCCTGAAGGGTAAAGTCACGGTTATCCACGACCAGCTTGGCCCCTTGCTTGACTCCGCTTTCGATCAGGCCAAGGATTTTTTCCTTGGCGGCGGCGGTAATGACCGGGCCGTAATCCACATCGTCACCCGCTGTATAGGGGGCAACTTTCAGCTTTTCGATGCGCGGCACCAGCTTTTCGATCAGCTTGTCGGCGGTTTCTTCCCCCACCGGCACGGCAACCGAGATAGCCATGCACCGTTCGCCCGCAGCGCCAAATCCGGCGCCGACCAGTGCGTCAGCAGCCTGATCCATGTCGGCGTCGGGCATGATGATCATGTGGTTTTTGGCGCCACCGAAACACTGAGCGCGTTTGCCGTTGGCGGTGGCACGGCTGTAGATGTACTGGGCAATCGGGGTCGAGCCGACAAAGCCGACGGCCTGAATGGTTTCATTGTCCAACAGGGCGTCGACCGCTTCCTTGTCGCCGTTTACCACTTGCAGGATGCCGTCGGGCAGGCCCGCTTCGCTGAACAGTTCAGCCAGCATCAATGGGACCGAAGGATCACGTTCGCTCGGTTTCAGGACCATGGCGTTGCCGCTGGCAATGGCCGGCCCGAATTCCCACATGGGGATCATCGCCGGAAAGTTGAAGGGCGAAATACCCGCGACCACGCCCAGGGGCTGACGCATGGAATACATGTCTATGCCGGGGCCTGCATTGTCGGTGAATTCACCCTTCAGCATCTGCGGCGCACCAATGCAGTATTCCATGACTTCCAGCCCGCGCTGAACATCCCCGCGTGCATCCGGCAGGGTTTTGCCGTGCTCGCGCGAAAGTGCGACCGCCAGCTTGTCCATATCGCGTTCAAGCAACTGTACAAATTTCATGATAACCCGGCCGCGGCGCTGCGGATTGGTGGCGGCCCAGGCAGGTTGTGCCTTGGCTGCCGCTGCGACAGCAGCATCTACTTCGGCAGTGCTGGCCAGAGCGACCTTGCGCTCTACCTCGCCGGTCGCCGGGTTGTAGACATCTCCCAAACGCCCGGATGCCCCGGCAATGCGCTTACCGTTGATATAGTGGCCTAGTTCTTCCATTTTATCCTCCGACTGGAATGTGCAAATTGGACAGGTTTTTTGTCCTGGGTAGAATAGGCTTGCATTTTTGCATGTAAAAGGGGCAGTTTTACAAAAGTGTTTTGCATAAATGGGTGGATACAATGGCCGTCAACTGGGATGATATGCGGGTCTTTCTGGCTGTGGCACGCCGGGAAGGCCTGACGGGGGCTGCCAAACAATTGAAGATGGACCCGGCAACCGTTGGACGGCGCATCAATCGGCTGGAAGAAGAAATGGGCGCGCGTCTGTTTGCCAAATCGCCACAAGGCTATGCCATGACGGATCAGGGCCAACGGTTGCTGGCCCATGCGGTACAGGCAGAACAGGCATTCGGGCAGGCAATCGAGCAGGTGCGCGGGCAGGCGGGGAAACTGACCGGGACGATACGCATTGGCGCACCGGATGGCAGCGCAAACTATCTGTTGCCGCAAATCTGTGCCGATATATGTGACGAGAATCCGGGGCTGGAGGTGCAGATCGTGGCTTTGCCGCGAATCTTCAATCTTTCACGACGCGAGGCAGATATGGCCGTTACCGTATCGCGCCCTGCCGCCGGACGCCTGCTGGTGCAGAAAATGTCGGACTACCGGCTGCATCTCGCCGCGTCGGAGAGCTATCTGAAAAGCCATCCAGAGATTCGGACCCTGGCGGATTTGAAGGACCACAGGCTGATTGGTTATATCCCGGACATGATTTTCGACAAGGAACTGGATTATCTGAAAGAGTTGGGCACGGAAAACCTGACGCTATCGTCCAACTCCTTCTCGGTTCAGTTCAATTTCGTGCGCCAGGGGGCCGGGGTGGCCATCGTGCATGATTTTGCAATACCGTCCGCGACGGGGCTGCGCCGTATTTTGACGGACCAGCTTTCGTTGACACGCAGCTTTTATCTGGTGCGCCATGCTGATGACGCACGTCTTGAGCGCCTGAACCGGTTTTCCGAGCTTCTTGGGCGGCGATTGCGGCGCGAAGTGGCGCGTCTTGAAGCGCTCTCTTGACAGAATGTCGCAACAGGGCGACCCTGTTCATGCACCCAATAAATACAACCGGAAGGATTCAGCCGATGCAGGTACACCAGATTCTGAAACTGAAACACAATGACGGGGTTATTACGCTCAAGCCTGATCAGAGCATATCCGATGCAGCCAGATTGCTGGAAGAAAACCGGATTGGATCAGTGGTTGTGACAGAGGACGGCACCACACCGCTCGGGATCTTGTCCGAGCGTGACATTGTTTTCGCACTGGCAAAGCAAGGCGCGGTCTGTCTGGAACAGAAAGCTTCTGATCTCATGACGGCCGACCCCGTCACCTGTACCCGACATGACCGGGCGGATGATATCTTGCGCCAGATGACCGAAGGCCGTTTCCGTCATATGCCTGTGGTGAATGACAAGAACCAGATGGTCGGCCTGATTACTCAGGGCGATGTCGTCAAGGCCCGCTTGTCCGAGCTTTCGATGGAGAAAGAAGCCCTTGAGAGCATGATCATGGGGCTGTAATGCCTGAAAAGCAGCTTTTTTCTGCAACGCAGCAAAAACGCTTGCATTTCTCCGCGCAATATTGTTGCGTGCCTCCAGTGCTCGCTATGTCGGCAACAGGAGGATTAGGATGCGTATTGGGTTGTATCCGGGAACGTTTGATCCCATCACACTGGGACACCTCGATATAATTTGCCGGGCAGCGGTTCTGGTTGATCGGCTGGTCATTGGCGTTGCCATCAATCGTGACAAAGGGCCTTTGTTTACCCTCGAAGAGCGGGTGAAAATGATTGAAGCGGAATGCACGACCCTTTCGAACGAAACCGGATGTGAGATTGTCGTCCATCCATTTGAAAACCTCCTGATTGATTGTGCGCATGATGTCGGCGCACAGATGATCGTGCGTGGGCTGCGCGCGGTGGCCGATTTTGAATATGAATATCAAATGGTTGGCATGAATCGGGCGCTTGACAGTTCTGTCGAAACTGTTTTTCTGATGGCCGAGGCCCGCTATCAGGCCATTGCCAGCAAGCTGGTCAAGGAAATCGCCCGGTTGGGCGGGGATATTGGCAAATTCGTTCCTCCGGCCGTGGAAAAGGCGCTGAAAGGGAAGTTCGGCTGATCTCGCGATTTTGCGGCGAGGTGATCTTGTGATATCATCCGCGCTCGGCACAGGCATTGCGTATTGACGTAAAGGGGGCGCGCTATTGAACGTCTGAGATCTTTTTCATTTTTCATTTTCAGTTTTTTGCCCCTGTCAGATCATTCGCAGAAATACTCGCGTCTCCAGGGGCGGCGGCAAGATTCCTGTTTCGTTTTGTCAAAGACAGCTCTCGTCCTTGCGTTCGTGTTTTCTGTCACAGCAGCGGCTGCCTGCCCTACGGTTCGTGACATTTCAGAAAGTGTTACTGAGCCCGGCACCGCAATTGCCGATTGCGCTGAGCTTGACAGCTTCACCTTTCCTACGGGTCGTGGAGCGGTTCAGGGCACTATTTTTGGGAGTCCGGATACAGATTCCATTTATGTTTCGGCATCAAGAGAGGCCCTGATTCAATCCGGCGAAGCCTTACGTGATCTCGGACGTCTGGGAGTTGAACCCGTTGAAATTTTTCTCTCTCCCAGCCGTTCGATAGAAGGTGGCGTAATGGGGGACGACTTTGGATCGTCAGGTCGTTCAGTCGACTCGGGGCCTGGGAATCCACCAAGTTGTATCATCGTTATCTATCCGAATTTAGGCGTTGACGGGTATAAATTTGTGATTGCACATGAATTCTTTCATTGCATGCAGGATGAAGATTTCGAGCTCCAGAGTTACTCATCCGGCGCGGATTGGTGGTTAGAAGGGACCGCGGAATGGTTTGCAAGCCGTGTTGAACGGGGGACAAATTATTCAGACGGCTGGGTCGACGGGTTTGATGAATTGTCAGCAGAGACACCCCTGACTGGAATGACATACGAAAATGTCGTGTTTTTCTGGTGGCTGGATCAGAATTTCGGGCCGGGTCGCGTAATTGATTTGATCCGGGCCATGCCGACGCGCGATACATCACAAGATGAAGCACTGGCGGGGGTCCTCTCCGACGCGGAATTTCTTCAGTTCGTCGAAGATTACCTGGACCGGAAAATCACCCAGCCCGGCGGCCGAACGGCTGCGGTTACGCCAGCCCAAGGCCACGTTTATAATGTTGAAAGGGATCAGACGATAACGATAGAGGCAGAACGCTTTGTTACCTATCGTGCAATCCTTGAATTTGCCTGTGGTGAATGGTCGGCCAAGGTAACCAGAGAAAAAGGCGCATACCAGACACAACGTCAGCCCGATCTGAATTGGTCTGAACTCCCTGCTGTTTTTCGTTCAGATTCAACCGGTGATATCCGATTTCGTGTCGCAGGGGGCGCAGCGCAGGAGGGCGGTCTGGCAATTGAGATTGAAGCTGCAAAAACGCCCTGCATCCCGTGTTTGACGCCGGATTTCAGCGATGGACCAGAAGCCTGTCTGGTTGGCGAGTGGCATTTGGCAAGTGGCGGGATGGGGGCCAAAATTGGCAAGATGCTTGAGGATGTTCCCGAGATAGAGGGGGTTGATTACCCTGATATCGACGGGTTTCTGGCGTTGCGCCGCGACGGGACATTTACCTTGCGGGCCAATGATGATGGAAGCCTCTCGGCAACCAGTCCGAGTGGAGGCCTGTTCAGCGCTGATATTTCGATAAAAATGGAAAAACAGGGAACCTGGTCAATCAGCGGTAACAAACTTATTCAGTGCTATACGCCTTTGCGAAACATCAAAATTGATGAGACAGTCACAGATCCTGATGGCGTGAAACAGACGATTACCGGCAACAGGTTTCTGGGACCGGCCGTCAGCTATACTGAAAAGCGGCAATTCACATGCGCAGACGGAAAGCTGAATCTGGTGCAAAGGGCGCTGCTGGCCCCAACAATCACCTGGGAATACGAGAAGTGACTGTTGGGGGCTGTCTTCCCGGCAGGCTATCGTGGCGTTGACCGGTCTTGTTGGTTTGTCGTCGCCTTACAAGAGCTTTCCCATGGCTACGGCTGTGTCAGCCATCCGGTTGGAAAAGCCCCATTCGTTGTCATACCAGGTCAGA
The DNA here is from genome assembly GCA_026984915.1 of Marinosulfonomonas sp. Taxonomy (GTDB): domain Bacteria; phylum Pseudomonadota; class Alphaproteobacteria; order Rhodobacterales; family Rhodobacteraceae; genus WFVA01. The sequence goes on from JALSRG010000024.1 coordinate 18,385, forward strand.
ATACGGCACATGTTGCCTTCCATTACTTTGGTCTGATCCGTGGCAAAAATCGACGAATGGGCGTTGTGGTTGAAATCGATGGACACAAGCTTCTTGTCGGTAAAGCCCAGAACGCCTTTCAGAGAGTCGTGCGCCGCAGCACGGATCAGATCATTGATTTCATCAACTGAGGTATCGCGGTTGGTTTCAAACACAAGATCGACACAGGAAACGTTCGGAGTCGGCACGCGGATAGCCACACCGTCCAGTTTGCCATTCAACTCTGGCAATACCAGGCCGACGGCCTTGGCCGCGCCGGTCGAGGTCGGGATCATGCTCATCGCTGCGGCGCGGGCGCGATACAGGTCTTTGTGCAACCGGTCAAGGGTGGGCTGATCGCCCGTGTAGCTGTGGATCGTCGTCATGAAGCCACGCTTGATGCCGATTTCGTCGTTGAGAACTTTGGCCACGGGTGACAGGCAATTCGTTGTACAACTGGCGTTGGAAACGATCAGATCATCAGCTGTCAGAACGTTGTCGTTAACACCAAACACAATCGTTTTGTCCGCGCCCGAAGAGGGGGCAGAAACCAGCACCCGGCTGGCCCCGTTTTCAAGGTGGATCGCGGCCTTGTCCCGGGCGGTGAAAATACCGGTGCATTCCAGCACGATATCAATATGTTTCCAGGGCAGTTCCGCCGGATTGCGCAGCGCGGTCACATCAATAGGGCCGCGACCGGCATCAATCGTACTCTCGGTGGTTTTCACTTCGACAGGAAATCGGCCATGAACGGAATCATATTGTAAAAGGTGGGCATTGGTTTCGACCGGCCCCAGATCGTTGATCGCGACGACTTCGATATCGGTGCGACCGGATTCCACGATGGCGCGCAGGATGTTGCGGCCAATTCGGCCAAATCCGTTGATGGCAACTTTTACGGTCATGCCCATACTCCTTGCAATGCTTGAACGACCCGGACTCACAGCCCGCGATAACGCTAACATGACCGAGCGCGAAAAAAGGTCAACTGCACATTTGCGTGCTCAGCGCCAGAAGGCGATATATTCGATGAGTGTTGCCATTTTTCGGCCCAGGAAAACTGGCAGGCCCCAATGGAAATAAAAGTGGTCTGTCAGAAAAACGGCGCCTATCCCCAGTGCCAGCCAGATAGCAATACGGTTTGTCATGGCGTGGTGCCGGCCCTTGGTTGTTAGTGCAAAAAGCGCCCCATCAAAGCCGCGACATCGGCCATGCGACAGGAAAAGCCCCATTCGTTGTCATACCATGCCAGCACCCGCACCGTGCGTCCACCCACGACTTTGGTTTGCTCCGGCGCAAAGATCGAGGAATACGGCGTGTGGTTGAAATCGACCGAGACCTTGGGCGCGTCATCATAGGCCAGAACTGCGCCCATATGGCCGGCGGCGGCTTCGGCCATCACCTCGTTCACATCGGCCACGCTGACATCGCGCGCGGCCTCGAAGGTCAGGTCCACGGCGGAAACATTGGGGGTGGGCACACGCAGGGCGGTGCCGTCCAGTTTGCCCGCGAGTTCCGGCAGCACCAGCCCCAGCGCCTTGGCAGCACCGGTGGAGGTGGGGATCATCGCCATGGCGGCGGCGCGGGCGCGGTACAAATCCTTGTGGCGCCGGTCCAGTGTGGGCTGATCACCGGTATAGCTGTGGATCGTGGTCATGATGCCGCGTTCAATGCCGATGGCATCGTTCAGCACCTTGGCCAGCGGGGCAAGGCAGTTGGTGGTGCAGGATCCGTTTGAAATCAGCCGGTCGGTTTCCAGCAGATCGCGGTGATTGACGCCGTAAACCACGGTGCGGTCCACATTGCTGGCGGGGGCCGAAATCAGAACCTTTTTCGCGCCACGCTCCAGATGGACCGAGGATTTGACGCCATCATTGAATTTGCCGGTGCATTCCAGCACCACATCCACCCCGTCCCAGTCCAGTTCCTGCGGATCATAAGTGGAAAACACCTTGATCGGCCCGCGGCCCAGATCCAGCGTGTCGCCCTCCACCACCACGTCATTGCCGAAGCGGCCATGCACGCTGTCGTACCGCAGCAGGTGGGCGTTGGTTTCTATCGGGCCGGTGGCGTTGATTTTCACCACGCGCACGTCGTTGCGGGCGGCTTCGGCGATATGGGCCAGGGTGCAGCGCCCGATGCGGCCAAAGCCATTGATCCCCAATGTGATTGGCATGTTTTATCTTCCCTTTCTCGCGCGCGATGCAGCCGATGTTGATGATGCGTATAGGCACAGGGATGATTCTGGAAAAGCGTTTATTGAGAGTGTGTTAGCGTAAACATGTGGTGTTAGCGCAAACGGAGTTCTGCTGTTATCGGTAACATTCAAAAACAACAAAAACGGGGGGCTGCAAAGCCCCCCGCTGGTGTTTTATTTGGCTGTATCTTACAGCAGGGATTTCACCTTGTCGGCTACGGCCTGTGCGGTGATGCCGAATTTTTCATAGAGCACACCTGCCGGGGCCGAAGCGCCAAAGCTGTCCATGCCGACAAAGCCCGCCTTGCTGGATTTGCCACGCTCGCCGGTCAGCCAGCGGTCCCAGCCAAACTGCACTGCGGCCTCGACCGCCACGCGCACCGGGCCACCGGGCAGAACGCGCTTGCGATAGCGTTCGTCCTGCTCTGCAAACAGCTCCATGCAGGGCATGGACACAACGCGGGTGCCGATGCCCTCGGCTTGCAGGATGTCGCGCGCGGCCAGGGCGATTTCCACCTCTGACCCTGTGGCGATGATGATGGCCTGACGTTTGCCCTCGGCATCCTTCAGCACATAGGCGCCCTGTGCGGTCAGGTTTTTGGTCTTGTGCTCCAGACGCACGGTCGGCAGCCCCTGACGCGACAGGGCCAGAACGGAAGGGGTTTCCTTGCTGGTCAGCGCGATTTCCCAGGCCTCGGCGGTTTCCACCGTGTCGGCGGGGCGGAACACATAGGTGTTTGGTGTGGCGCGGGAAATGGCCAGATGTTCGACCGGCTGGTGCGTCGGGCCGTCTTCGCCCAGACCGATACTGTCATGCGTCATCACAAAAACCGTCGGCACCCGCATCAGGGCGGCCAGCCGCATTGACGGGCGGGCATAATCGGTGAAACACATGAAGGTGCCGCCATAGGGGCGGATGCCGCCATGCAGCACCATGCCGTTCATCGCCGCTGCCATGCCGTGTTCGCGGATGCCATAGTGGATATAACGCCCGCCCCGATTTTCCGGGCTGAAATCGCCCAGATCGCCGGTTTTCGTGTTGTTTGAACCGGTCAGATCGGCCGATCCGCCAACGGTTTCCTGCATGATCGGATTGACCAGTTCCAGCACCATTTCGCTGGATTTGCGGGTGGCCACCTTGGGAGCCTCATCAGATATCTGCTTTTTCAGCGCCTTGATGATGGCCGAAAGTTTCTTGGGCACCTCCAGCGCATAGCTGCGTTGAAATTCACGCTGTTTGTTGCCGGGGATGGTCAGGAAACGCTCTTCCCAGGCCAGACGTTCCTGCGCGCCGCGTGAACCGATGGCTTCCCATTGCTCCTTGATCTCCTTTGGTATGACAAAGGGGGCGGCTGTCCAGCCATAGGCGGCCTTGGTTTTCTCGATCAGCCTGGGGTCGGTCAATGCGCCGTGCGCTTTGGATGTATCCTGCGCCGATGAGCCAAAGCCGATATGGGTGCGACAGGAAATCATCGCCGGTTTTTGCGCCCGCTTGGCGGCGGAAATGGCTTTGTCTATGTCGTCCGGATCATGGCCATCACATTCAAATACAGCCCAGCCCGAGGCGCGAAAGCGTTCCATCTGATCTGTCTTGTCGGCCAGATCGACCTTGCCGTCGATGGTGATATTATTGTTGTCCCACAATACGATAAGGCGTGACAACTCATACCGGCCAGCCAATCCGATTGCCTCCTGGCTGACGCCTTCCATCAGGCACCCGTCACCGGCAATGACCCAGGTGCGGTGGTTGACAACCTTTTTGCCATAGCGTGCCCGCTGGATTTCTTCGGCGATGGCAAAACCGATCGCATTGGAAATACCCTGGCCAAGTGGACCGGTTGTGGTTTCGATGCCCGAAGCGTGACCGTATTCCGGATGTCCGGCGGTGCGGGCGCCCCATTGGCGGAAATTCCGGATTTCATCAATGGTCATATCCTTGTAACCTGTCAGATGCAGCAATGAGTAGAGCAGCATCGACCCATGCCCGGCCGACAAAATGAACCTGTCGCGATCCGGCCAGTCGGGGGCCGATGCGTCAAATTTCAGGTGCTTTTCAAACAGAACCGTTGCCACATCGGCCATGCCCATCGGCATGCCGGAATGGCCGGAATTCGCAGCGGCAATCGCATCCAGTGTCAGGGTGCGGATAGCAGCGGCTTTCATCCAGTGATCGGGATGGGTTTTGCGCAGGGTCTGAATATCCAAGGGGCCGGTCCTTTGATTGGGGAGGTCAGAATTCCCCTTGTGATAACAGCCCAGCAGGCAAGATCAAGCGCGCGTCGTAAGTCTTTGACACAAAAGGCGGGCAATTCGGGCAGGCTTTGGGTAAACTTCGAAAGCAGAACGGATTGGCCTGATTCGCAAGGATGTACGAAAAGGGGTTATACCCCGGTGCAGTTTTGCTGGGCGGTAAACAGGGACAGGCAAAAATGAGCGACATCGCGGAACTTGAACGCCGTATCAACAACGCACTCGAGCGCATAAGCGCCGGGGTAGAAAATCTGGGTGTGGCAACGGATGCGGCCAAGACCGAAGCACTTCAGGCCGAACTGGAGCAGGAACGCAGTGTGACGGCTCAACTGGAAGAGCGCGTAAAAGCGATCAAGGAAAAGCAGGAAACACATGTCCGGGATCTTGAAAGCAAGCTGGCCGAGATCACCGAACGTTTCAAGGAACAGGAAGCACGCATGTTCACGCTGAAACAGACGACGGTTCAATTGCGCGAGAATGTTGAGGCATTACGTGACGCCAACAACGCCGGCGTTGGGGATCCGCATCTGATCAACAAGGCCATGTTGGCCGAGCTTGAGGCGTTGCGGGCGCTGCGTGATGCCGAACAGGCAGAAGTGGAAACGCTGCTGAGTGAGTTGAAACCGCTGGTCGGGGAGGGCGCGTGATGCCGAATGTCGAGATCAAGATTGGCGGTCGTGCCTTTCAGGTTGCCTGTCAGGAGGGCGAAGAGCATTTTCTGCATTCTGCGGCGGCAATGCTGGATGCCGAAGCCACGACCCTGACCAATCAGATCGGCCGGATCCCGGAACTGCGGATGTTGCTGATGGCCGGGCTGATGCTTGCCGACAAGACGGCCGGGCTGGAGGAGCAGATGCGCGGACTGGAAGAAAAGCTGGGTACGCAGGAAGCGTTGATTGCCGAATTGCGATCGCAACCCGCGCCTCAGCCGGAGAAGGTGGAAGTTGCCGTGATCCCGCCGATCGTGACCGATACCATGGCTGAAATAGCTGCCCGCGCCGAAGCTCTGGCAGATCAGGTCGAACAGAAAAGCAAATCCGCGTGACACTGCCGGAAATCCCTCAACCGCCACGGTGTAGCTGTACGGATGACGATTGAGGGCATGCGACCGGCCTTGGCTCAGTAAGTTTCATCCGTCAGCAGAAAATAGGCCTCTTTCGCAAGATCCTGTGCCCAGATTGCTTTGCGGATTGCATCGCCATGCATGTATTTACCGGTTTCGCCGGTGTGGCCTTCGCTGGCCCTTTCATGGCTGATAATGCCTGCATCGGCCAGGCCCCTGGCCTGTTCGAGCATGGACAGGATGCGCGAATCTGTGTTGACCGTGGTCAGTTTTTCAGCGCGATCAATCAGTTCCTCTGCTTTCTGATATTGAGACTGGCAGGACCAGGCCAGCGCCTGACCGGGAACGGCAAGTGCCACCATGCCAGTGACGAGCGCAACAAATGTGGTGTTTCGAACAGGTTTAAGCATATCGGGTTCTCCGCTTGGGTTAGGTGAGTTTTCCTCACAGGGGAAAGACCCGCCTGCCTGGTCAATTATTCCCGATCACGGTCATTTTTCGGATTCCGGGAATAAAAAGGGGGGCTGACATGTCATACTGATAACGACAAGGTTGGAAACCCGTGTATCGCAAGCGCAGCCCAAGGGAATTTGAAAAAACGATGTTGCCGCATATTGATGCGGCATATCGCCTGGCGATGTGGTTGCTGGGCCATTCGCCGGACGCAGAGGATGCGGTGCAGGATTCCTTTGTACGGGCCTTCCGGGCCTTTGATGGCTGGAAGGGGGTAAATGCCAAGGGATGGTTGCTCAAGATCGTGCGCAATACATGTATGACGCAGTTGGGAAAACGCAGCCGCAATGCCAATGTTATCCACCTTGATACGGTAAGCGGTGATCACGATGGTATAGGGTTTTCCGATGCATGCGTTGATAAAATGCCGCTGGCCGAGGATGTGTTGATCGCGGCGGACAGGCAGGCAAGGCTGTGGGCTGCAGTCAACAGTCTGCCCACAGACAGCATCATCGTCCTGATCCTGCGAGAATTCGAGGACCAGTCATACAAACAGATTTCGGAAATTGTTGGTATTCCGATCGGCACGGTCATGTCGCGGCTGTCGCGCGCACGACAGCAGTTGCGTGCCCGGTTTCTGGCGCAAGGGAAAGAAGGGAAAAACCATGAAATGTGAAAAGGCGCTTGGCCTTCTTGGCCCCCGGCTGGATGGCGAATTGAGTGTGAACAGGGAGCGGAGTCTGGAGGAACATCTGTCATCCTGTGCCGAATGCCGGCACAGTCTGGCCGAACTGGCAGACTTGCGGGATGCCTTGCGGATGCTTCCGCGCATCAGCGCGCCCGAGAGACTGCACCAAAAGATATACGCCGGTTTTCAGGCAGAGGCAGCGCGTGCAAGGGTTCACCCGATCAGGCATCTGCTTCACCCGCTGGTGACACACGCCGGGGCACTGGCCATTGGTGTTGCACTGGCCCTTGGAATAATGTTTTTGCCGAAAACGACAGACGGCAGGCCGGAAAGCTTTCTGGCTGCGCATGTGGCGTCATTGAAAAATGAGCAACTCACACAAATCCTTGCCAGCGACACCCACAAGGTCAGGCCGTGGTTTGAGGGCAGGGTCGACTATGCCCCCATTGTCGTCGATCTGGTTGACGACGGCTATCCCCTTGTCGGGGGGCGTGTGGATCTGATCGGCCGGCAGAAAACGGCTGCACTGGTCTATAAATGGAACGCGCATGTCATAAACCTGTTTGTCACGCCAACAGATGAAGGCGAGAAATTCCCCGTCACCGAAGGGACGGAGAAGGGATTCAACTACATCGGATGGCGCGCCCGCGGATTCCGGTTCTTTGCCATTACCGGAGCATCCGGCAACAGCCTGCGGGCCTTTTCACAGGCTTTGCAGGCCAGGTTACATATCCCTAAACCACCTGCCAGCAGCGCGAAACGCATGAAATATCAGTGATTTGGGTACCCCGCCCAGGGTACCCCTTTGCAAGCGCCCCAAGCCGCTGATATTTCGGGGAAACGGCGCCAGTGCTGCCGGATGAACGGGTTTGGGTCCTGGGGGTGTCGGCGATCAGCCGTGACAGAGCCGACGCACGGCTATTGGTTTGCTTCGCGGATTTTCTCAGCCGCTTCCTTGTCAAAGGATATACCTTTTTCTTCGAACAGTTTGTCCAATTCTCCGGACAGGGTCATTTCCGTGATGATATCGCAGCCCCCCTGAAACTCGCCCTTGACATAAAGCTGCGGAATGGTTGGCCAGTCCGAGAAATCCTTGACCCCCTGGCGAATGCTTTCATCGGCCAGAACATTGACGTCCTGATACTCTACTCCCATGAAATTCAGCACCCCGGCGACACGGCTGGAAAACCCGCATTGCGGCGCATCCTTGGTTCCTTTCATGAACAGAACCACGTCATTTTCTGTGATGATATCTTTGATTTTATCGTGTGCGGTCGTTGTCATTTCTTTGTCTCCTGGGTGAAGGGGGCGTCTTTTCGGGGTTTCTGAAAAGCGTCATAAAACAGTTTGCTGTAGGATTCGTCGTCTGGCATGGGCCGGGGCCGCTTGGCGCGAAATGTGGCGAACGGGTTCTTTCGCAGGGTCATATGGCTGTCGCTGGTCATGCTGCTTCGGTTGTTCGCACGAATGGCCTCGTCCATGATACTCAGGTTGGTGGCTTCCATGCCCAGTTGCTGTGGCTCCGTTTCAACCCCGTCAGGGTCGTGCATCTTTTCAGCCAGCGGTCGCCTTGGCCGGTTTCGTTTCAGCCATGCCTCGGCACCAATGGCGACCACTACCACCACGGCAACACCCAGAAATATTTGCCACAGAGCCATTTTCTATTTTTCGTGTCGGCTGTTTTGCCGCCGGCTGGAAATGCGAACCGGTTGCCGTTCACGCTTGGGGGTGCCGGGTATGGCCATCGCCAGCGCCAACAAAAACACCGCAGACAAAATTGCCGTAAGATACATCTGTGTCATTCTTGTTCCTCCGGGGCTTTTGTGGTCAGGGCCAGGGCGTGCAGGGCGCCGCTGCTGCCTTCCATCTGAGATTTCAGGGCGGCATAGACGGCACGTTGCTGCTGCACCCGGTTCTGGTTGCGAAAGCTTTCGTCCACCACTTCGGCTGCGTAATGATTGCCGTCACCGGCCAGATCGGTAATGGTTATCCGTGCGTCGGGAAAGGCGGCACGGATCAGGTCTTCGATTTCTTGCGGCGATATGGCCATGTAACAGGTTCCTTCAGGGTCTTTGAAAATGTAGGCACGTGCTGTTGCAAACACAAGTCCGGGGCGGACCATTCACCCGATCGTGCGTTCAAAACTTTCACGGTAGAGCGTGGTCAGTTCATCCAGTGGCGCCTCACTTTCACCAAACCGGATGCTGTCACCGGAAAAGCGTCCGATGGTTTCAAGGGACACCCCGGCATGACCGGCAGCAATCATCAGGGCTTCGGCCTGATCGAAATTGCAGGCAATCAGGTAACGCCCCTGATCCTCGCCAAAGAGCGTCGGGATGTCAGATACGGCCAGTTGCAGCCCGACGTTGCCGGCTTCGGCCATTTCAAACGCGGCCAGGGCCAGCCCGCCGTCAGACAGGTCACTGCAGGCACGGATCATCTCGCGGTTGGCACGGATGAATTCGCCGTGCCGCCTCTCGGCCTGCAGATCGACAGGCGGTGCATCCCCTTCATGGCGATCAAAGACCTCGGCCAGCAGGGCGGATTGGCCCAGATGCCCCTGACTCTGGCCCAGCAACAGCAGCACGTGCCCTTCGCGGGCGGTTCCCGAAATGGCCGTGTCCAGGTCTCTGATCAGCCCGACCGCGCCGATGGTCGGTGTCGGCAGAATGGCATTGCCATCGGTTTCATTGTACAGGCTGACATTGCCGGATACGATCGGCATGTCCAGTGCCTCGACCGCGGCGCCAATGCCCTTTATCGCGCCGACAAACTGGCCCATGACCTCGGGTTTCTCCGGGTTGCCGAAATTGAGGTTATCTGTCGTTGCCAGTGGAACAGCGCCAACGGCCGTCAGGTTCCGGTAGGCTTCCGCCACCGCCTGTTTGCCACCCTCATAGGGGTTGGCCGCAACATAACGGGGGGTCACATCCGAGGTGAACGCCAACCCTTTGTTGGTTCCATGAACACGGACAATCCCGGCGCCCAGCCCCGGCACCTGCACCGTATCGGCCATGACCTGCATGTCATACTGCTCATAAACCCATTGCTTGGCAGCGTAATTGGGGCTGCTGATCAATGCGTGCAGGGCCTCGATCGGGTCGATTTCGGGCACATCATCCAACGCGGCGGCAGGGGATGTTTCAACCCAGGGCCGGTCGTATTCCGGCGCATTGCCCGACAGGGCCTTTAGCGGCAGATCGGCCATGACCTGATCGTTGTGCACGATCAGAAAGCGGTCCTCGTCGATGGTTTCACCGACAATGGCAAAATCCAGATCCCATTTGTCAAACACCGCCTTGGCTTCGGCCTCTTTTGCCGGATCCAGCACCATCAGCATGCGTTCCTGGGATTCCGACAGCATCATTTCATAGGCTGTCATGTTTTCCTCGCGCACCGGCACGCGATTGAGATCGAGCCGCACGCCCAGATTGCCCTTGTCCCCCATCTCAACCGCCGAACAGGTCAGCCCCGCCGCCCCCATGTCCTGAATGGAGATCACGGCACCGGTGGCCATCAGTTCCAGCGTGGCCTCCATCAGGCGCTTTTCGGTGAAGGGATCGCCCACCTGAACGGTCGGGCGCTTTTCCTCTATGGTGTCGTCAAATTCGGCGGACGCCATGGTCGCCCCGCCAACCCCGTCTCGGCCGGTTTTGGCACCAAGGTAGACAACCGGCATGCCAACGCCGGAGGCAGCGGAGTAGAAAATCTTGTCGGTGTCGGCCAGACCGGCGGCAAAGGCATTGACCAGGCAATTGCCGTTATAGGACGGGTGAAAGCGTACTTCGCCGCCCACGGTGGGCACACCGAAACAGTTGCCATAGCCGCCGACACCCTCGACCACCCCGTGGACCAGTTGGCGGGTTTTGGGGTGGGTGGGTTCGCCGAAGGACAGGGAATTCATCGCCGCAATCGGGCGGGCGCCCATGGTGAACACATCGCGCAGGATACCGCCCACCCCGGTGGCCGCGCCCTGATAGGGTTCGATATAGCTGGGGTGGTTGTGGCTTTCCATCTTGAACACCACACATTGCCCGTCGCCAATATCGACGATTCCGGCGTTTTCACCGGGGCCGCAAATGACCTGCGGTCCCGTCGTGGGCAAAGTGCGCAACCATTTCTTGGATGATTTATAGGAACAGTGCTCGTTCCACATGGCTGAGAATATGCCAAGCTCGGTAAAAGTTGGTGGTCGATTCAGCAGCCGCAGTATTTCGGCGTATTCTGCGGCGTTCAGCCCATGGCTTTCAATGAGTTCGTCGGTGATCCGAGGTTCTTGCATGCATATCCCCAAAGGCAGCTGTTGGCGGCTTTTTAGGGCAAGCCGGGGCGCAGGGGAATGCGGTTTTCAAAAAATTTTGACGACCATGTCGAAATGCCGCCCCTTCATTCGTCTTCAATCCGTAACGGACAAGGAAAGAGGTCGAAAAATGGTGCTTGAGATTACCCCGATATACGCCGTGCTGCTGGCGGCTCTGATGTTGGTCCTCTGGATCAATGTGGCCAAAACCCGTGCCGCAAAAGGGATTTCAATCGGTGATGCCGGTGATGTCGCATTGCACGAGAAAATCCGCAGGCATGGCAATTTCATCGAATGGGTGCCGATCGTGCTGCTGATGATGCTGATGGCAGAATTGCGCGGGGTCGGGGGCGTGTGGCTGCATAGTGCCGGTGTTTTGCTGGTGGTATCGCGGGCGCTGCACCCGCTTGGCCTGAAGGCGGATGCCCCCAAACACCCGCTGCGCATTGCCGGCAATACAGGGTCGTTATTCGCGTTGGTGATCTGCGCGGCGGGGATCGTTTATTCGTATCTTGGCTAAAAGATTGCAAATTGACCTTAACGGGGGGACACTCCCACCACTAATAGTAAAGGAAACGCTATGAAATATCTTGCTTTGATCTATTCCGCACAGGATGCCGGCCCGCAACCCAATACACCGGAATTCGGGCAGTTGATGGGTGGCTATCAAGCCGCTGGCAAGAAATACGCCGAAGATGGCGTGATGCTGGCAGGCGAGGCGCTGCAACCGGTGGAAACCGCCACCAGTATCCGCATCCGCGATGGCAAGGCGGAACTGATGGACGGCCCCTTTGCCGAAACAAAGGAGCAACTGGGCGGGTTTTACCTGTTTGAATGCGACACGCTGGATGATGCGATCAAATACGCCAAGATGATCCCGACGGCCGAATACGGCACGGTCGAGGTGCGCCCGATCATGTCCTTCGACTGATATGCGGTCCGCCCCCGATGCCGTGCATACGGCGATTGATTATACCCTGCGTCAGGACAGGGGGCGGCTGATTGCAGCGCTGACGGCGGCAATTGGCGATTTCGGGCTGGCCGAGGAATGCTTGCAGGACGCGATCGAGGTCGCTTTGGAAAAATGGCCCGACAGCGGCATTCCGAAATCGCGCCGTGGCTGGCTGTTGCAGGTGGCGCGGCGCAAGGCGCTGGACCGGTTCAGGCGGGCCAAGAACCTGAAGGAAAAATCCGCGCAAATCGCGGTGCTGGAACAGGCCGAGGCAGATGCCCCCGCCGATACCCATGATATTCCCGACCACCGCTTGCGTCTGATTTTCACCTGCTGCCACCCCGCTCTGGATGAAAAGAGCCGCGTCGCCCTGACCCTGCGTACCCTTGGCGGGCTGACCACCGAGGAAATCGCCCACGCCTATCTGGATAAACCCGCAACCATGGGCCAGCGGCTGGCCCGTGCCCGCCGCAAGATCAGCAAGGCGGGGATACCGTTTGAAATACCGGATGGCGAGGCACTGGAAGAGCGGATCAATTCCGTCCTGTCAGTGATTTATCTGATCTTTAACGAAGGCTATGCCGCCAGCAGTGGCGCTGCCCCGATCCGCATTGATCTGTGCGAGGAGGCAATTTTCCTGGCCCGCCTGATGCTGCGGCTTTGCCCCGATGTGCCCGAGACCGCCGGATTGCTGGCGTTGATCCTGCTGACCCATGCAAGGCGAAAGGCGCGGTATCTGAACGGGGCCTATGTGCCGCTCGATCAACAGGACCGCAGGCTTTGGGATCGCAAGCGGATCACCGAAGCGCAGGCGATACTGGAAAAGGCAATGAAACGGGGGCAGGTCGGGGCCTGTCAGTTGCAGGCGGCCATTGCGGCGTTGCACTGTGAGACAAAGCACACCGAGGACACCGACTGGCCCCAGATCGTGGCACTTTACCGCTTGATGGAACAGATTGCGCCCAACGACATCGTGCGCCTCAATATGGCGGTGGCGGTCTCTTATGCACAGGGGGCAGAGCCGGCGCTGGAGCTGCTGGAACCAATTGCTGAAAGCCTGAAGAATTATCAACCTTACTTTGCGGCAAAAGCAGATATCCTGCGCCGTGCGGGGCGCGACCAGGAGGCCATTCAGGCCTATGGATATGCGTTGGATTTAACGGCTGCCGATGGCGACAAGGCCTTTCTGAAACAGCGGCTCGAACAAATGGCACAAAAGGACACATGATTTTCTGGCGCATATGCCGTAGCCTGTGCCGCATTGATTTAACCAACATTGGGGGGCGCAATGCTCAGAAGACATCTCTTGAAAATGGCCCTGTCTGCGGCTGCCATCGTAAATTTCCTTCCAGTTCTGCAACTTTCCGCCGAAGAGCTTTGGAAAACCCTGCCTTTTCCGACCAGTTACCCGGAACCGGCCGGTTCGGGCTATTCCAAAGTGAACGGCGCGCGGATTTTTCACGCCGAATGGGGCGAGGGAGATCCGGTCATTCTGCTGCACGGCGGCCTTGGCAGTATCGAGGCCTGGGCAAACCAGATTCCGGCCATTGCCGGCAACCACCGGGTCATCGCGATCGATTCCCGCGGGCACGGGCGCAGCACGCGGGATGCACAGCCTTATTCTTATGCACTGATGGCTGGGGATGTCATGGGGGTGATGGATGATCTGGGCATCGACAAAGCTGCCTTTGTCGGCTGGAGTGACGGTGGAATTATCGCACTGGAAATGGCGATCAATCATCCGGAAAGGATCACAAAGGCACTTGTGATCGGTACCAACTATAACTTGTCCGGCATTGATCCTTCGATTGAAACCAACGAAACTTTTGGCGCCTATGTCGCCGCTGCTGCAAATCTGTATGCAAAAAATTCGCCAACCCCGAAAGATTTTGACACGTTTGTCGGGGAAATCACAGGTATGTGGGGCACTCAGCCCAATTATACCGACGAACAATTGGAATCGATCAAGGCCCCCTTTACGGTTTTGCAGGCGCTGGAGGATGAGGCGATTATCGACGAACACGCGGAAAAGATGGCGTCCCTTATTCCCAATGCAAAATATATCCCGCTCGAAGGGGTCAGCCATTTTGCCATGTGGCAGGACCCGGCGCGGTTGAACGCGCTGATACAGGATTTTCTCGAGTAAGCGTCGGGTGACAGAAAAAAAGAGGCCGAGCACGAAGCTCGGCCAAAGTCCAACAGGGAGGTATAAAGGCAATCTGATCGCCTTCATGACTTTCATTTAGGGATGGCCATTTAACCATTCAAGGGAAAAATTGCCGCATAGCAGCAAATCCGCTATGCATTCACGTCATACCGCCGGTGTTGATTCACGGAGTTTTTTCCGATGCGCCATGATCTCATCTGTTACAAAATCCCGGAACACCTTGATTCTGCGGGAATTTCTTAATTCTTCAGGATAAGCGAGGAAGACCGGAACCTCACGCGATTCAAGATCAGGCAACACACGCACAAGATTAGGAAAGTCTTCAGTGAGGTAATCGGGCAACACTCCGATCCCCAATCCGTTGCGCACGCCCTGTAATACGCCGAAATAATTGTTCACGGTCAGAAGGGAATGCACATCATGTGTTAAGAGGCTTTGCACAAACATCGCGCCGGCACTGACCTGTTGGGTGTTTATACTCTGACAGATCAGCCGGTGTCTGGATAGATCTTCCACCGTTTCAGGGGCCGGATTGGATTTCAGATAGTCACAAGTTGCATAAAGCCGCATTTTAACGCCCATCAGCCGCTTGCGGACCAGATCGGCTTGGGAAGGTTCTTTCATGCGGATGGCAACGTCGGCTTCTCGCATGGGCAAATCCAGAACACGTTCTTCCAGCATCAGGTCGATTTTCAGTTCCGGGTATTTTTTGTAAAGTTGCGGAAGCCGTGGCGCCAGCCAAAGCGTGCCAAATCCGATTGTGGTGGTCACGCGCAACTGGCCGAAAACTTCTTCCTTGCTGTCACGGATGCGGGCGACGGCGGCGTCAAGCCGGTGGTTCATGGCGCTTGTCGCCTCAAACAGGAACTCGCCCTGTTCGGTCAGAATCAGGCCACGCGCGTGCCGATGAAACAAGGTGGCGTTCAGGCTCTCTTCCAGCGACCGAATCTGCCGGCTGACAGCGGATTGTGACAAGTGCAGGGTTTCTCCCGCATGGGTCAGGCTACCTGCATCGGCGACCGCGTGAAATATTCTTAGTTTATCCCAATCCATTTTTTCCCAACTGTTCAACTGAACCCATACGACTGTCACAGAATTACGCGATTCCCCTTATCATATGCAAATGCTTACCTCACAAAGATTTTTCTTGGTAGGTCAGAGATAATGACCTAGTATCAGGGGGTGAAATGCAATGGGCCTGTGCAAGACTCGAATTGAGGAGCATGCAATGAAACTGGCTGATGTTAGCCTGAATGATCGCTTTGACCTGACAAAATCACCGGTATTGCTGAACGGCACGCAGGCGCTGGTTCGGCTGGTCCTGATGCAGCGGGCGCGCGATGTGGCCGCAGGGCTGAACACGGCCGGTTATGTTACCGGATACCGCGGCTCGCCGCTTGGGGCGGTCGATTTGCAGATGGCGCGCGCAAAAAAGGAATTGGAAGCGGCGCAGATCATCTTTCAACCTGGTCTGAATGAAGATCTGGCCGCAACGGCGATTTGGGGAACCCAGCAGGCCGAACTGCGGGGCGAGGGCAAATATGATGGTGTATTTGCCTTGTGGTATGGCAAGGGGCCGGGGGTGGACCGCTCCGGGGACGTAATGCGCCATGCCAACATGGCCGGCACAAGCCCGCATGGCGGCGTGCTGATGGCCATGGGGGATGACCATACAGGCGAAAGCTCAACCACCCTGCATCAGTCCGATTGGGCCATGGTGGATGCCTATATGCCGATCGTCAGTCCGGCCGGGGTGCAGGAAATACTGGATTATGGGCTGTACGGTTGGGCGCTTTCGCGATTTGCCGGGGTTTGGGTCGGGCTCAAGACGATGAAAGACACGGTCGAGGCCACGGCCATCGTGGATGGCCGACCGGACCGCATGCAGTTCTTCAGCCCCTCCTTTGACATGCCTTCGGGCGGTCTGAACATCCGCCTGCTCGATACACCGGTGATGCAGGAAGCACGGATGATTGACTACAAGAGGGTCGCGGCGGAAGCCTTTGCAAAGGCAAATAAAATAGATAGGCGTGTCTGGGGAAAACCGGGTGCGAAAATTGGTTTTACTGCCGCCGGCAAGAACTGGCTCGATCTCGTGCATGCGCTGGAGTTGCTGGGGCTGGACGGGGCCGAGGCCGAACGTCTTGGCCTGACAACCTACAAGATCGGGCAGACCTGGCCGCTGGATATGGAAAGCTTTCGCGAATGGGCCGAAGGGCTCGATCTGATCGTTGTGGTTGAGGAAAAGCGCAAGCTGATCGAGGTGCAGGCAAAAGAAGCCATTTTCGATGACCGGCGCGGGCGGCGTATCTATGGCTGGCGCAATGACCGCGGGGAAGAGCTTTTCCCGACCCGTTTCGCGCTGGATCCGATCATGATTGCGGAAAAGATAGGCGGCATTCTCATTGCAGAAGGACGCGGCACGGATCGCATCAAGGAAGGCCTGCAAGCATTGGAAAATGCCAGAAAATCTGACAACGCAAAGGAAATCGCCTCGCGCTTGCCATATTTCTGTTCCGGCTGCCCGCACAACACGTCGACCAAAGTGCCCGAGGGCAGCCGCGCCTATGCCGGGATCGGCTGTCATTATATGGTGCAATGGATGGATCGCAGCACCATCGGCTTTACCCAGATGGGGGGAGAAGGCGCCAACTGGGTGGGCGAGGCCCCGTTTTCCAAACGTGATCATGTGTTTCAGAACCTGGGTGATGGCACCTATAATCATTCAGGTGTTCAGGCGATCCGCGCGGCGCTTGCCGCTGGCACGACCATTACCTATAAAATCCTGTATAACGATGCGGTGGCGATGACCGGCGGCCAGGAAAACGAAGGCGGTTTGAGCGCCCCGCGCATTGCCCGCGAAATTCTGGCCATGGGTGTTCGGCATGTGGCCGTCGTCTATGATGAAAAAGAAGAGATTGATTTTGCCGAATTTCCGAAAGCTATTGAAAAATACCCACGCGAAAAACTTGATGAGGTCCAGAGAAAATATAGTAAATACAGTGGTGTATCGGCCATAATTTACGTGCAAACCTGCGCGGCGGAAAAGCGGCGGCGGCGGAAACGCGGGCTTTTCCCGGACCCCGATGAGCGGGTGTTCATCAATACGGATGTGTGTGAAGGCTGTGGAGACTGCGGCGTGCAATCCAACTGCGTTTCTATCGTCCCGGTAGAGACCGAACTGGGGCGCAAGCGGGCGATCGACCAGTCGTCCTGCAACAAGGATTTCAGTTGTGTGAACGGGTTTTGCCCCAGCTTCATCACCCTGAAAGGCGCGCGTATCCGCAAGGAAGCCACGACGGAAATCGAGCTTCCGGATCTGCCCGCACCGGAACTGCCCGCGATCAACGGGACCTACAATGTGGTCATTACCGGCGTCGGTGGCACCGGTGTTGTCACTATTGGCGCGATCATGGCAATGGCGGCGCGCCTGGATAACAAGGGGGCAGGAATGATGGAAATGGCCGGTCTGGCGCAAAAAGGCGGGGCTGTACATATCCATTGCCGGCTGGCCAACAGCCCGGATGACATCAGCGCAATCCGGGTGGCGACCGGCGAAGCTGACGCTGTGATCGGCGGTGATCTGGTCACGACGGCAGGCGCGAAAACCATCGGGCTGATGAAACAGGGGCGCACCGGTGCTGTGGTCAACAGCCATCAGATCATCACGGGGGATTTCACCCGAAACACGGAGTTTTCGCTTCCGGTTGAAAGGCTGGAGTTGCAGCTTGAGGCGCGGCTGAAGGAGCGTTTGCATCTCTTTGATGCCTCGGAACTGGCGCGTGCGCTGCTGGGGGACAGCATCTTTTCAAACATGATGATGCTGGGGGCCGCATGGCAAATGGGGCTGGTGCCGCTCAGCCATGATGCGCTTTTGCGGGCGATCGAGTTGAACGGCACGGCCGTCGGGCAGAACAAGCGTGCCTTTGATCTGGGCCGTTGGGCTGTTTTGCACCCCGATGAGGCGCACCGCGCTGCGGCCCCTACCGCCGAGCAAAAGCCCCTGACCCTTGAGGAAAAAATTGCATATCGGGCTGATCAGCTGGTGGCCTATCAGTCGAAAAGGCTGAAGAAACGCTATCTCAGGCTGCTGGAGCAGATTGACGATCCGCAACTGAAAGAAGCGGTTGCCAAAGGCTATCACAAGCTTCTTGCCTATAAAGACGAATACGAAGTTGCGCGGCTGTTACTGAAGAGCGAAGCCCGGGCAAGGGCAGAATTTGACGGTGATTTCAGCATGCATTTCCACATGGCGCCGCCGTTGCTGGCCCGCAAGGGCGCAGATGGGCGCCCGGTCAAGAAAACCTTTGGCCCCTGGATGATGCGGGTTTTCCGCCTCTTGGCAAGGCTGAAAGGGGTGCGCGGAACGCCGCTGGATGTTTTCGGCTACGGAGCAGAGCGCAAAATGGAACGGGCGCTGATCCGGCAGTATGAAGCCGACATGAAAATGGTCTTGCCGAACCTGAAGCCGGAAACGCTGGAAATTGCAATTGAACTTGCTGAGTTGCCGCTGCAGATTCGCGGATTTGGTCCGGTCAAGCAGGCCAACCAACTGAAAGCCGCGAAAAAGCGTGAGCGGCTCTTGGCGGCTTTCAAATCCGGCGGCAAGACTGATGGTACAATTGCGCTGCAGGCGGCCGAATAGCCCAACCTGCGGAAAATGCCTGCTCACCTGCTCATCGGAAAATCATTCCATGGCGGGTATGGATTTTTCATGTAAAGCCACGTATGTGCAAATGTGACGGCCGGGCCAGCACCGGCCAGCACCGGCAATGGCATTTTTGGAAGGCGCAGAAAATTGGCCGTAGGTATCTTTGATTCTGGATTGGGGGGGCTGACCGTGCTGGACGCGGTCAGCAAACGGTTGCCGGATGTGCCATTTGTCTATTACGCCGACAGTGCACATGCGCCTTACGGGGTGCGTGATGCCGACGATGTTTTTTCCCTGACCAATGCGGCGGTCAGGCACCTGTGGGATGCCGGATGTGATCTGGTCATACTGGCATGCAACACGGCCAGCGCCGCCGCCCTGCGCCGGATGCAGGAGGGCGGCTTGCCGCAAGGCAAGCGGGTCTTGGGGGTGTTTGTTCCCCTGATCGAGGCGTTGACCGAACGTCAGTGGGGTGACAATTCCCCGCCGCGGGAAGTTTCGGTAAAGCATGTGGCGCTTTTTGCCACGCCGGCAACGGTGGCCAGCCGGGCCTTTCAGCGTGAACTGGCGTTTCGCGCCATCGGCGTTGATGTCGAGGCACAGGCCTGCGGGGGCGTTGTCGATGCGATTGAGGAAGGGGATGAAATACTTGCCGAGGCCCTGGTGCGTAGCCATGTGGACGCGTTGAAACGCAAAATGCTCGAGCCAGAGGCGGCGATTTTGGGATGCACCCATTACCCGTTGATGGAAGAAACATTTCAACAGGCACTCGGGCCGGACGTGAAGGTGTTCAGTCAGGCCGATCTTGTTGCCGAGAGCCTTGCCGATTATCTGGAGCGACATCCGGGCATGCTGGGCAAAGGGGGGCAGAGCCTTTTTCTGACAACGGGCGACGCCCGCCGGGTCAGTGACCGCGCCACCCAGTTCCTGCGACGAAAGATCACCTTTCAGTCTGTGTGATTGAACCGACGCCACAAAAACCTTACATCTTGTTCTGAAATGAGAGGTCTCACCATGACCCATAAAATCGCCATCCTTGGTGCCAGCGGCTATACTGGAGCCGAGTTGGTGCGCCTGATCGCAGGTCAGCCCAACATGGAAATTGTTGCCCTTTCCGGCGAACGGAAAGCGGGGCTGCCCTATAGTGTCGTCTATCCGCATCTGCGCCATCTGGAGCTGCCGGATCTGGTAAAGATCGACGAAATCGACTTTGCCAATGTCGATCTGACCTTTTGCGCCTTGCCGCATGCCACATCGCAGGCGGTGATCCGTGAACTGCCGGCCGATCTGCGCATTGTCGATCTGTCCGCCGATTTTCGGCTGCGCGATCTGGACGAATATGAAAAATGGTACGGCAAACCCCACGCGGCCCCCCAATTGCAGGCAGAGGCCGTTTACGGGTTGACCGAATTTTACCGCGAGGAAATCCGCGCGGCGCGGCTGGTGGCCGGCCCCGGATGCAATGCGGCGACCGGTCAATATGCGCTGCGGCCGCTTATGACGGGTGGGCTGATCGATCTGGATGATATCGTGATCGATCTGAAGGCTGCGGTTTCAGGGGCGGGCAGGGCGCTGAAGGAAAACCTGCTGCACGCCGAACTGTCCGAAGGCTATCACCCCTATGCGATCGGCGGCAGGCACCGGCATCTGGCGGAATTCGATCAGGAGTTTTCCCGTGCCGCAGGGCGGCCGGTGCGGGTGCAGTTCACCCCGCATCTGATCCCCGCCAATCGCGGGATTCTCGCGACGATTTATGTCAAGGGCGACGCTGAAAAGGTGCACGGCGCATTGGCTGACGCTTACAAGGACGAGCCATTCATCCTGACCCTGCCCTTTGGCGAGGCGCCGTCGACCCGTCATATCCGCGGCTCGAACTTCTGCCATATAGGGGTGGTCGCGGATCGCATCGAAGGGCGCACAATCATCGTCGCGGCGCTGGACAATCTGACCAAAGGATCATCCGGTCAGGCGCTGCAAAACGCAAATATAATGTTGGGAGAGGTGGAAACAGCCGGGCTGATGGCCGCGCCGGTTTTCCCTTAGAGGAGTGCTATGAAAGGTCTAAAGAAAAAACGCCGGATTCAGTTGATCGTTGTGGCCTTTGTCGCGCTTGCCGGCGCAACGGGTCTGATCGGTTATGCGATGCAGGATGGCATCAACTTTTTTCGTTCCCCCAGTCAGATCGCCGAAAAACCACCTGCACCCAGCGAGGTGTTTCGCATTGGCGGTCTGGTCGAAGAAGGCACGCTGGTCCGCGGTCAGGGAGAGACGGTCACATTCAGTGTCACCGATGGCGGCGCCAGCGTTCCGGTGCGTTTTACCGGGGTCCTGCCGGATCTTTTCGGCGAAGGGCAGGGCATGGTTGGCACCGGTCGCTTGATTGACGGAACCTTTGTTGCCTCCGAGATACTGGCCAAGCATGATGAAAACTACATGCCCAAAGAGGTGGTTGACGCCCTGAAAGAACAGGGAATGTATGTCGAGCCTGAAAAAGGTGCTGCGAACGGTAGTTAAGCACGAAATTAACCGGATGTGATTGATTCTGCCCCTGCAAAGTGAAATTTGGGGGGCAGATGCCAGACATCCAGGAAATTGCGGCACAGATTGTGGCGCGCGAAGGCGGTTATGTGAATGATCCGGACGATCCGGGCGGGCCAACCAAATATGGCGTGACACTGGCAACCCTGCAGCGTCTTGGCCGGGATATTACCGGTGACGGGCGCGTTACCCTGAAGGATGTAAAAGCCCTTCTGCAGGCTGATGCGCGCGATATCTTTATCGACAATTATTTCAGGGCGCCGCAAATCGACAGATTGCCGACCGTCCTGCAGGCTTCGGTTTTTGACATGTTTGTCAATTCGGGCAAGCAGGCGATCCGGATACTGCAGAGATTGCTGAATGACATGGGGCAGAGCGTCACTGTTGACGGGGTGATCGGGCCGCAAACCATTGCGGCAGCGAAAGCCGCGCAAATGGCGGCGCCCGATTATCTGGCCGATGCTTATGGCATAGCCCGGCGAAACTATTACTATCGGCTGGCGGACAAGCGGCCGAGCTTGCGCAAATATGCGCGCCGGCGCAACGGTGGCAAGGGGGGCTGGATCCGCCGGGCCGAGGAATTCATTTCTCCCAGGTATCATCTGACAGAACAGGAACACAGGCAGAGGGTTGCAGCATGGGATTGATCGACAAGGTTTTCACGCTGCTGTTTGGAAATGGCACAAATGTGGTGCGCGAAACGGCAGAAGTTTTCAGGGAAAACACCGAAGCGGGGGCCGCGCGCGAAGCCAGCATGAGAAGTCAGGCCCTGGCGCAGCATCAGGCTGAATTCCTGATCCCGAAGAAAGGACTGTTTGATCGTTTCATGGATGGGGTCAACCGACTGCCGCGCCCGGCAATGGCGCTCGGCACATTGGGCCTGTTTGTGGCCGCGATGGTGGATCCGGTCTGGTTTGCGGCCCGGATGCAGGGGTTGTCTCTGGTGCCCGAGCCGCTGTGGTGGTTGCTGGGGGCGGTTGTCTCGTTCTATTTTGGCGCGCGCTATCAGGCCAAGGGGCAGGAATTTCAACGCTCTATCGCGCAAACCATGGCGCGAACATCAATGGTGATGCGCGGCCTCGATGAATTGCGACAGGCGGAAAAGACGCCGGCCCGACGGATCCGACCTGAAACAATGGCACGCACGGCCACGCGCGAAAGCAATGCCGCCCTGGACGAATGGAAGCGCATAGAGGCCAGAAAACAGGATAACTGACAGGCTTCCCCAAAACCAAACGTCACCTGTTGAACTGATTGTGACAATCCGCCCTGCCATCCTCCTGAATTAGCCATTGGCCCCGGCGCGGGAAACGCTTATCCTGCCGGTATGTTTATTGAACTTGGCCACTTTGCCCTGATCCTCGCTTTCGCCATTGCCATCGTGCAGGCGATCATTCCTCTCATCGGCGCCCAGAAAGCCTGGCGCGGCTGGATGGCTTTGGCCGAGCCCGCCGCCACGGCGCAATTTCTGTTGATCGGATTTTCCTTTGCCGCTCTGACCTATGCGTTTGTCACGTCTGATTTCTCGTTGCGATTGGTTGTGCTGAATTCGCATACCGCAAAGCCCATGCTCTACAAGATCGCCGGCGTGTGGGGCAATCATGAGGGCTCGCTTCTGCTCTGGGTGATGATTCTGGCGGCCTTTGGCGCGGCTGTCGCCTGGTTTGGCCGAAGCCTGCCCGCAGGTCTGAGGGCGCGGGTTTTGTCCGTTCAGGCGATGATCGGCGTCGCGTTTCTGGGCTTTATCCTGTTTACCTCGAACCCGTTTCTGCGCATGGCCGAGCCGCCGTTGAACGGGCAGGGGCTGAACCCGCTTTTGCAGGATCCGGGCCTCGCGTTTCACCCGCCGTTTCTCTATCTGGGATATGTCGGTCTGAGCATGGCCTTCAGCTTTGCCGTGGCGGCGCTGATCGAGGGACGGGTTGATGCAGCCTGGGCGCGCTGGGTACGTCCCTGGACATTGGCAGCCTGGATTTTTCTGACCGTCGGTATCGCACTTGGGTCCTGGTGGGCCTATTATGAACTCGGCTGGGGTGGCTTCTGGTTCTGGGACCCGGTTGAAAACGCGTCCTTCATGCCGTGGCTGATTGCGACAGCCTTGCTTCACAGCGCCATTGTTGTTGAAAAACGCGAAGCCCTGAAAAGCTGGACGATTCTCCTGGCAATCATTGCTTTCGGCTTCTCTCTCAGCGGCACGTTTATCGTGCGATCGGGGGTTCTGACATCGGTGCATGCCTTTGCCACTGATCCCGAGCGCGGGCTGTTCATTCTGGGAATATTTGCGGTTTTCATGGGCGGCGCGCTGACGCTGTTTGCGGCAAGGGCCGGGGCGATGGAGGCCAAAGGCGTCTTTTCACTGGTCAGCCGTGAATCCGCCCTGCTGCTGAACAATATCCTGCTGGCTGTTGCCGCGTTCGTCGTTTTTGTCGGCACGCTCTGGCCATTGGCCGCCGAGATATTCTTTGGCCGAAAGCTGTCGGTTGGCGCCCCGTTCTTCAATCTGGCCTTTCCGCCTTTCATGGTGGCCCTGGCGGTGCTTTTGCCGATTGGCACGATCATGCCTTGGAAACGCGCCCGGCTGAAACGTGTCTTGCTCAAACTGCGCGGCGCAATTGCCCTGACGCTTGCCCTGGGTCTCTTGGCATATGCCATGCAGACCAACAGAACAAACCTTGGCCCGATCGGCGTCATGCTGGGAACCTGGGTGATCGTCGGATCGCTGACCGATCTGTGGCAGCGAACCGGACGCGGAACCGTTTTGGCACGCCTGCGCCGGCTTTTGCGGCTGTCCCGGGCAGATCTGGGCCGGGGGGCGGCGCATGCAGGACTGGGGATAACCATCGTTGGCATTACCACCCTGATGGCCTGGCAGGTCGAAGATATTCGGGTGGCCAAAGTCGGGGAAAGCTTTGAAGTCGGCGGATACCAGATAACTTTGGCGGATGTTGAACACGTTGAGGGGCCAAATTATTTTTCGACCATGGGCAAGATGGTTGTCACCAAGAACGGCAAGCCGGTTGCCACCCTTTTCCCGGAAAAACGCGTTTATCCGGTTGAGGCGATGCCAACCACCGAAGCTGCAATCGACAATGGTATCTGGCGTGATCTGTATCTTGTCATTGGCGATGAGCAGGATAACGGCGGCTGGGCCGTGCGCACCTATATCAAACCCTTTGCCAACTGGATTTGGGGCGGTGCCATTCTCATGGCTCTGGGCGGGTTGCTCAGCCTTTCAGACAGACGCTACCGTGTGGCAGCCGGGGCGCGCAAACAGCGGATCGCTGCCAATATCGCGCCGGCGGAGTAATGCAATGAAATATCTGGCCCTGATTTTTGTTTTCCTGATGTCCGCCCCGGCCTGGGCGGTGCTCCCGGATGAGGTTCTTGACGATCCTGTTCTGGAGGCCCGGGCCCGAAATCTGGGACAGGAGTTGCGTTGTGTTGTCTGCCGCGGGGAAAACATTGACGAATCCAACGCAGGTATTGCGCGCGATATACGTCTCCTTTTGCGTGAACGTCTGGTTGCCGGTGACACGGATCAGCAAGTGCTGGATTTCATGGTTGACCGGTACGGCGAATATGTCCTGATGCGGCCAACAGCCAAGGGTGCGAATATCTTATTGTGGATTGCCGCGCCTGCCATGTTGGCAATGGCGCTGATCATTGCGTTCTTCTATCTGCGCCGGCGCGCGCAGGCCGCCGCCCGGCCTGTTGCAGATCTGAGCGAACAGGAAGCCAAACGTCTGAAAGAATTATTGAGCGAGTAACGCCTCGTTTCTCTTTCCTTCCGCGTGGTTGCGGCTATTGTGCCGCCAAACGACTAACGGGAGGTCTGCATGCATTACGAAACCATTCAGTTCGAACTTCGGGGTCAGGTTGCGGTTCTGACCTTGAACCGCCCCGAAGTGATGAATGCGCTTAACACCCAGATGCGTGCGGAGATACTGCACGGTGTAAAGGCCGCGCAGACACAGGCCCGGGTTCTGGTGATGACCGGGGCCGGGCGCGCATTTTGCTCCGGTCAGGATCTGGGTGATCGGGCCAATGCCTCGGATATTGATCTGGAACGTACCCTGCGCGAAGAATACGTGCCCATGCTTGAGGCGATATTCGAAAGCCGCATTCCCACCATCGCCGCCGTCAATGGCGCCGCCGCCGGGGCTGGTGCAAATCTGGCGCTTGCAACTGATGTTGTGATTGCTTCGGAAGATGCGGTTTTTCTGCAGGCTTTTACCCGTATCGGCCTGATCCCGGATGCGGGCGGAACCTATTGGCTGCCCCGCCAGATCGGCTCGGCGCGCGCTATGGGAACAGCGTTGTTCGCGGAACCTGTCAGCGCCTCGCAAGCGGCTGATTGGGGGATGATCTGGGAGGCGGTTCCGGCAGACAGCTTTGCCGAACACTGGTGGTCACGTGCAAAAAAGCTCTCGACGGGTCCGACGGCCGCCTACAGCGCGGTGAAAAGGGCCTTGCGCGCGTCATTTGAAAACAGCCTCGAGCAGCAGTTGGCGCTAGAAGCCCATCTGCAAGGCGAATGCGGAAAATCCCGGGATTTCAAGGAAGGCGTTCTGGCTTTTCTTGAAAAACGTCCACCACAGTTTGAGGGCAGATAGCAGGCCATGCACTGATGTCGCGTCTGAGCGAGCAGGGGCGGACCTCCGGATAGTTGGGCCGGATAGTTGGGCTGGATATAGGCCGAAATGCTACGGCGTTATTCGCGCCCGCACAACGGGGTGTTCTGGCCTGTTTTGCCCGGTGGTATCGGGATCGGACGCCATTTCTGAAACATGGTTGCAAATCGAATGCCAGCCCTGTTTGACCAGCATCCCTCGGACACCGCAGATGATGGCCTTTTTCGGATCTGTCCGCCCGGAAAACGCTCTGGGAAAGTGGAATAGCTGTATTGAAGGTTTTTTGTCCTGTAGCGGCAGGATCCGGTGGCAAGATTCCGCTGCCATGGACCACTGCCGATTACGGGTGGCAAGGGGGCAGGTCATCGTGGTTCGGTTCTCCAGATCGAGTTCGCGTGACCAGTTTGAAAGGGCCTTCCCAATTCAGCGGGAGGTCCTTTCTTTTCATGGCCAGCTATGGGGCCTGGATGATGGAAATATGGCCCATTGTCAGGCTTGGTCCCGCATTGTCCAGTTGCGCAACTGTGACTCCATTGACAAGAATATGGGCATCGCCCGCAACATTGGAAATGGTGACAGAGTCTGTTGCCGGGTTGCTCACATAGAGTGAAATACTGTCAACGGCGGTGTTGAAATCGGTGATTGTCACGGTTTCCCCCGGCCCCTGATCCCAGATCAGCGCACTGTCAGAACCGGGGCCCAGGGTGAGCGTATCGTTCCCCGACGCCAGGACGATGTCGTCGCCCCCCCCGGCATCAACGGTGTTGCCGCCGTCAGCTTGCGGTCCGACAAGACTGAGGCCGGGCGGGACAAAGGAAGTGCCAGGATCATCGCGCAGGGTTTGCAGCTCTGCCTGGGTCAGGTCGCGATTGAAAAATTTTGTCGACAAGATCAGGTCGTCACCACTGCCACCCTGTAGGGTGTCATGTCCGGCCCCGCCGAACAAAACGTCATCGCCATCGCCGCCTTGCAACAAATCGTCCCCGTCGTTGCCTTGCAGCGCATCATCCCAGGCACCACCGTTCAGCGTGTCATTTCCATCGCCGCCATAGATGATATCCTTGCCGGCATCCCCATTGAGAATGTCGTCCCCCGCGCCGCCTGAAAGCGTGTCGTCCCAGGCGCCGCCGTTCAGCGTGTCATTCCCGGCCCCGCCGTCGAGAACGTCTTTCCCGTCGCCACCATTCAGCGTGTCATTTCCGTCTTCACCGTAGAGCGTGTCAAATCCGCCCTCTCCGAAAATCTGGTCATTTCCGGTACCGCCATACAGGCTGTCAGGTCCATCTTCGCCATGGATGGTATCATCGCCGCCCTGGCCATAAATGATATCGTGTTCGGGGGTGCCGTTCAGGTTGTTATTGCCATCATCGCCACTGATCGGATCCGGGCCGTTGCTTCCGCCGCCTCCCAGACCACCCAGTGCCAGACCACCAAAAACAAGGCCCAAAAGAATCATCATCGGGGAAAGCATGTTTGTACCTCTTGGAACCACTTCAGTTTACAGGTTGCATAACCCTAAGAATATCCTCCGGCGTTTGTAACGGGAAACGCGATGCTCTCGGAAAAAAGGCGCCGCGCTGTATTTTTCCGGCAACAAGGAAAAGCCCGGCCAAACGGCCAGGCTTTCCCTTGTTGCATGTGCCGCATTCCCAGGCGTCAGCGGTTTTCCACATCGATATAGTCACGCTTGGCAGCGCCAATATACAACTGTCGCGGCCTTCCGATTTTCTGTTCCGGATCGGCGATCATTTCCTTCCACTGGGCGATCCAGCCCACTGTCCGGGAAACCGCGAAAATCGGCGTGAACATCGAGGTGGGGAAGCCCATCGCCTCAAGGATGATGCCGGAATAGAAATCCACGTTGGGGAAGAGCTTCTTTTGCTGAAAATACTCATCCTCAAGCGCGATGCGCTCAAGCTCCTTGGCGACCTTCAGGGTTTCATTGTCCTCGATCCCGAGCAGGTCAAGCACCTCGTCGGCCGACTGTTTCATCACCGTGGCGCGCGGATCAAAATTCTTGTAAACCCGGTGGCCAAATCCCATCAGGCGGAAGGGGTCGGATTTGTCTTTGGCGCGCGCGATGTATTCAGGAATGCGCTCAACGCTGCCGATTTCCTTCAGCATCTCAAGCGCCGCCTGATTGGCGCCGCCATGCGCCGGCCCCCAAAGGCAGGCAACCCCCGAAGCAATGCAGGCAAAGGGATTGGCCCCGGACGAGCCGGCAAGCCGCACCGTCGAGGTCGAGGCATTCTGCTCATGATCCGCATGCAGGGTAAAGATGCGGTCCATCGCGCGGCTGAGAATGGGATTGACCTCATAATCTTCAGCCGGAACCGAGAAACACATCTGCAAGAAGTTTGCGGCGTAATCCAGATCATTGCTCGGGTAAACAAAGGGTTGACCGATCGAGTATTTATAGGCCATTGCCGCAATGGTCGGCATTTTGGCAACCATGCGGATCGAGGCGATCTCGCGCTGCATCGGGTCGTTGATATCTGTCGAATCCGGATAGAATGCCGACATTGCGCCGACAACACCCACCATGATGGCCATCGGGTGTGCATCCCGGCGAAAACCACGGAAGAAATAGGTCATCTGCTCGTGTACCATCGTGTGATTGGTGACACGGGTCTCGAAATCCTCCAGTTCCTGTGCGCTGGGAAGCTCTCCGTAAAGCAACAGATAGCAGACCTCGAGATAATGCGATTTTGCCGCCAGTTGCTCGATCGGATAGCCGCGGTACAGCAACTCGCCCTTGATGCCATCAATAAAGGTGATTTTCGATTTGCACGAAGCCGTGGACGTAAA
The DNA here is from genome assembly GCA_026984915.1 of Marinosulfonomonas sp. GTDB lineage: Bacteria > Pseudomonadota > Alphaproteobacteria > Rhodobacterales > Rhodobacteraceae > WFVA01. The sequence continues at coordinate 47,101 of JALSRG010000024.1, forward strand.
GCCCGGATCAAAGGTGAAAACCCGGCCTTCTGCATATAGTTTGCGGATGTCTATGACGTCGGGTCCTGCTGTTGGCGAAAGCATGGGCAGGTCCAGGGAGGTTTCTCCGAATTTCAGGTTGGCGGCTTTGTTTGATTCGCTCATTTCTTCCCTCTTGTTCTTCCCGGGCGCGGATCGCACAGGGTGTAGTTGTTGCCAGCAGAGGAAGCAGGGCCCCTTAGCTTGCGGCATCTGACAGGCGGGCGATGGTTTCATCGCGACCGAGCACCAGCATCATGTCAAAAACACTGGGCGTCGCGCTGCGCCCTGCCAGTGCTGCCCGAAGAGGTCCGGCCATCTTGCCGAATTTGATCCCGAGCGTCTCACATACCCGGGATGTAACCTCTTCAAGAGCGTCTCGTGTCCAGCTAACACTTTGCAAGTGCGGCGTCAATTCTTTCAGTATACTACGGGATACATTGTCGAGATTTTTTGCCGCTTTCTCATCAATGTCTATCGGGCGCGCAGTCAGAATAAAGTGAGCCTTATCAAAAAGCTCTGGATAGGTCTTGGCGCGGCTCTTCAGGCAATAGAGCGCCCGGCCAAGCCCGGAAACCTGTTCGGCGGTCAAATCTTTCTCACCGATCACCCTGCGATAATCGATCAGCTCTTGCAGCAGCGCAGCATCCGGCATTGCGGCAATATGCTGGCCCGAGAGATTTTCCAGTTTCCTGAAGTCGAAACGGGCGGCGGATTTGTTGATTCCGCTCAGATCAAACCATTGCAGGGCCTGTTCGGTGGTGAAAAATTCGTCATCACCGTGGCTCCAGCCCAGGCGGGCCAGATAGTTGCGCATGGCGGCGGCAGGATACCCCATGGCCCGGTATTCCCCGACCCCGAGCGCCCCATGACGCTTGCTCAGCTTCTTGCCATCGGGGCCGTGGATCAGCGGAATATGGGCCCAGACCGGCAGTTTCCAGCCCATCGCCTGATAAACCAGGGTCTGGCGGGCCGCATTATTCAGGTGGTCATCCCCGCGTATCACGTGGGTCACCCCCATGTCGTGATCATCAACAACAACAGCCAGCATATAGGTTGGTGTGCCATCAGACCGTAAACAGATCATGTCATCCAGTGTCTCATTGCGAAATTTTACCGTACCCTGCACCTGATCGTCGATGATCGTCTCCCCCCTGCGCGGGGCCTTGAGGCGAATCGCATATGGGGCATCCGGGTGGCTGGATGGGTCGGCATCGCGCCAGGGGCTCTGAAACAGGGTCGAGCGGCCCTCGGCCCGGGCTTTTTCGCGAAACGCGGTGATTTCTTCCTGTGTGGCAAAGCATTTGTAGGCATGACCGCTGTCCAGCATCTGCTGTGCGACCTGCTTGTGCCGGTCGGCGCGGGCGAACTGGCTGTAGACCTCCCCGTCATGATCAAGCCCCAGCCAGTCCATGCCCTGCAAAATCGCCTGGGTGGCCTCAGGTGTCGATCGTGCCCGATCCGTGTCCTCGATTCGCAAAAGAAATTTGCCGTTGCGTCCGCGGGCATAAAGCCAGTTGAACAGGGCGGTCCGGGCACCGCCGATATGCAGATAGCCCGTCGGCGAGGGGGCGAAGCGGGTCACGACGGGGGTCGGGTGCTCTGTGGAGGTCATCGGTTGTTAACCTTTTGGAAACCAAGTTTGGGCTAGCGTCAGTCCGGTGTTTTAGAGAGGCGGGGAGGCAAGAACAAGAGTGCGCGCCGTGAGCTATCTGTTAAATGCGCTTGTGGCGCAGCGCGGCCATCTGTTTCCCTGGTTACCGGTCCTGTTTGGTGCCGGTATCGGCCTGTTCTTCTTGCTGCGGGTTGAACCCGGCAGCGCGGCCCTGGTGTCTCTTGGGCTGGTGGCGGCGGGGCTTGTGGCAGCCGCCCGCTGGGCGGGGCCGCGCATTTCCCTGCTGTTTGTCGCCGCCTTTCTGGTCGTGGCCGGTTTTCTTGCCGCAGAGTTTCGCAGCTATTCTGTCGCTGCACCGCAATTGGGGTTTCGCTATTATGGCCCGATAGAAGGCCGGGTGATCAGCATTGACCGTTCGCAGAGCGACAAGCTGCGCCTGACGCTTGATCAGGTGAGGCTGGCCGGAATGCGCCCCGGAACGACACCCTGGCGCGTGCGCGTCTCACTCCACGGGGATCAGAGCGGGTTTGCAGCCGCGCCGGGCATGACCGTCATGCTGACGGGGCATCTGTCAGCACCGCAGGGCCCGGTTGAGCCGGGCGGCTTTGATTTTCGCAGGATGGCCTGGTTTCGGGGGCTGGGGGCGGTCGGATATACCCGCACGCCGGTACTTGCCCTGGAAAATCCGGCTGGGGGTTCGCTGTGGCTCTATCGCAAGCGCATGCAGATTTCTGCCGCCCTTCAGGCCGCTATTCCGGGTGACCCGGGCGCTTTCGCGGCCGCGATCCTGACCGGGGACAGGTCTGCCATGGACCGGTCTACGCTGGTCGCGCTACGCGCGTCCAATCTGGCGCATCTTCTGGCAATCTCGGGGTTGCACATGGGGCTGCTGACCGGTTTTGTGTTTGCAATGGTCCGTTTCGGGCTGGCACTGATCCCCTGGGTGGCATTGCGCTGGCCGGTGCGGAAAATCGCGGCGGTTCTGGCATTGGCAGCCGGCGCGGCCTATCTGGCAATGTCCGGCGGAAATGTGGCGACGGAACGCGCCTTTGTCATGGTGGCGGTCATGTTGGTAGCCGTACTTCTGGGGCGGCGCGCTATCACCCTGCGGGCGGTGGCGCTGGCGGCGCTGATTGTGTTGATCCGCCGGCCCGAGGCGCTGACGGGCCCCGGGTTTCAGATGTCCTTTGCCGCAACAACCGCGCTTGTGGCTGTATTCGGGGCGATGCGCGGCTGGACCGGATGGTCTCTGCCAAAAATACTGCGTCCGGTTGCGGCTGTTGCCATTTCCTCGGCCGTTGCCGGGGCCGCCACGGCCCCCTTTGCCGCGGCGCATTTCAATCAGATCTCGCATTATGGCCTGCTTGCCAACTTGCTTTCGGTGCCTGTCATGGGAATGGTGGTGATCCCCGCCGCCGTGCTGAGCGCATTGTTGTATCCATTTGGGCTGGCCTCTGCCGGGCTGGCGATCATGCATGCCGGCATCCGCTGGATCCTCATGGTGGCAGAATGGGTGTCGGGGCTGGATGGTGCCGTTTCCTATGTGTCAGAGCCGTCGGCCCTGGTTCTGCCCATCCTCAGCATCGGTGCACTTTGGCTGATCCTCTGGCAGGGCAGGGCCCGCTGGGCCGGCCCGTTTGTCGTTATCGGGGCGTTTGTCATCTGGGGGGTGAGCGCGCGCCCGCCGCTCCTGATTTCGCAAAACGGCGGGCTGATCGGCCTGATGGGGGCGCAGGGGCGCGCGCTGAGCAAACCCAGGGGAGCAGGGTTTGCTGCCCGCAGTTGGCTGGAAAATGACGGTGACGCGGGAACCTCGCAGGATGAGGCCTTTGCCAGGCCGGGGTTCACCGGAAAGAAAGGCCATCTGACATTCCGCCTGGGCGGCATCGAATTTGTGCAGCTATCAGGCAGAGGCGCCAGAGACCGGCTGAATGAGGCCTGTGCCGGCGGGCGCTGGGTGATCCTGTCCGCCAGGCCGGACAAGGCCGCACAGGCCGGAACGGAAAAGCTGGATGCAGAGCGTGACTGCAGGCTCATCGACCGGGCCTATCTTGCGCAGAGCGGACCGCTTGCGCTCTGGCCACAACCGGGGCAGGGGATCACTGTGATCGGCGTGCGCGATCTGGTTGGCGAAAGGCTCTGGAACACACCGCAATTGCAAAGGCGGTTTCTGGCGCAGCGTTCTGCATGGATATCCGCCTTTCGACGGATAACCGGTGGCTGGTAAACGCGGTTTTCCGCACAGGCAGAAATGCCCGGCACCAGCACGAGGGGCCGTTCGCAGTTATGATGCGGGCATGGCTGTCAATAGCTGCGGATCAGGCCGACAAGACGGCCCTGAACCTTGACCTGCCCCTCGGGCAGCACCCGGGTTTCATAGGCCGGATTGGCCGCCTCCAGGGCGATCATGTTGCCGCGGCGATAGAATTTTTTCAGCGTTGCCTCGTAACCTTCCACCAGGGCCACGACAATATCGCCGTTGTCCGCTTGGGTTCCTTCGCGGATTACCACGATATCACCATCGTTGATGCCGGCATTGATCATTGAATCGCCCTTGACCTCCAGCGCATAGTGGTTGCCGGCGCCATCCAGCATCTGGCCTGGCACGGCAACGGAATGAGAGGCCTCCGAGATGGCCTCGATCGGGGTGCCGGCGGCGATCCGCCCCATGACAGGCAATTCAATCGCATGTACCGCCTCAACCGGCATTGCGGCGGCGGGCGGTGCGGTTTTATCCCCCTGAATGACGCGGGGGCTGAAACCGCTGGCAGAACCGGCAGAATCAGGGGCCTGCTTGCCGGAATACGCCCCCAGTTCACGCGCCAACGCATCGGGCAGCTTTATGATTTCCAGCGCCCGGGCGCGGTGCGGCAAACGCCGGATGAATCCGCGTTCCTCCAGCGCCGTGATCAGCCGGTGAATGCCGGATTTCGAGCGTAGATCCAACGCATCCTTCATTTCATCGAATGAGGGCGGAACCCCGTCGCGTTGCAGTCGCTTGTGGATAAAACCCAGCAAATCCAGTTGCTTCTTGGTCAACATTGCGATGTCCTCCGTCAAAACTGTCGTTTTTGGCCGCGCGGGCGTTCGATCCATGTTCTATACATGTTCCTGTTTTGTGTCAACTGCCGGGGCGCGGGGCCTGCCCGTATCTGAAACGCGGCAATGGTCTGGCGGCAGCCGTTTGCGTGGCATGTGTTGGCGCATGTTGGCGCATGTTGGCATGGGGCCAGGCAGATCCGGGCAAGTCGGGCAGCGTGTTTTGTCAGCCGATCGGGATAAACTCCACCATTTCACCGGCCTTGCATGCCGGCGCATCCACCGGGCGGACCAGCAGTGCGTTGGCGTCCGCCAGAACCGATAAAAGGGCGCTGTCCTGGCGTTTGCAGGGGGTGATTTTTCCGGCTTTCCACTGCGCCCGCATATAATGCTCGCGCCCGCCGTTTTTTGGCAGGTCTACCGTGAGCCGTGCTGTGTGCCGCTCGGCCGGGGCGGCCCCCAGACCCAGCATCTTGCGCAGGGCAGGTAACAGAAAGATATGGCCGCAAACCATTGAAGAAACAGGATTTCCCGGAAGACCAATCATTGGCATACCCAGCAGGCGCCCGGCAATCAAGGGCTTGCCAGGGCGGATTTTTACCTTGTAAAACGCGCGATCCAGCCCCAGATCACCGGCCACCTTGCCCACCAGATCATGATCACCGACCGAGGCGCCGCCGATGGTGACCACCAGATCTGCGCCCTCGGCCAGGCGAAATGCGGTTTCAAGCGAGGATTGCGTGTCGCGCGCAATCGGCAGCATGCGCACTTCGGCACCGTGCTGCTCCAGCAATGCTTTCAGTCCGAAACTGTTTGATGCAATAATCTGGTCCGGCCCCGGTGTTTCACCTGGCATCACCAGTTCGTCTCCTGTGGCCAGAAGCGTCACGACCGGGCGGCGGATCACCGGGATTTCCGGCAGATTCATTGCCGCAAGCAGGGCAATATCCGCGCTGCGCAGTGTCCGCGGCGCGCCCAGCCTGTCCCCCTGACTGAAATCGTCACCAGCCGGGCGGATATAGGTGTTCTGGTCGAGGTTGCGGTGCAATGTGATCAGGTCATCGCGACGGCTCACATCCTCCTGGATGATAACGCGGTCAGCCCCCTCGGGGACAGGCGCGCCGGTAAAGATACGTACCGCCTGACCGGGGCCAACGCGCCCGGCAAAGCCCGCGCCGGCCGCGGCCTCTCCGATCACCTTGAAAATGGCGTCCGGCTCGGCCTCGATCCCCTTCACCGCATAACCATCCATGGCCGAGGCGGCAAAAGGGGGCTGCGTGCGGCTGGAAACAGCATCACGCGCCAGAACCCGCCCTGCGGCCTCGGCCAGCGGAACATGTTCCTCGGGCAGTGGCGAGACAAGGGCGAAGATTTTTTCGAGGGCGTCTGTGACGGTGATCATGTGGGGGTGTCCGGTTGGGTTATGGGTCTACTGCTTGCGAAGAGCATCGAACTTTACAAAGAGCATCGAACTTTCGTTTGAATGCTTCTTGTATACCTGGATCTGACAGGAGTTCGATCTTGTATCTCCAAATGTAGGTTTCTAAATCCTGCTGGAAACGGTCGCGTTGGAGGAAAGTTATGCCACCTTCTTCTTTGATGGTTTCTGATCGTTTTGGATTGGCCGTAATGCGCCAGTTCCCTGTTGTTCGGGCTTCGTGCAGGAGGCTGCAACGGACGTTTGAGTAGAAATCATCAGGTTCTACCTTTGTATCAAAATACGATTTGAACGGTTCCTGTTCCGTTAGGAATATGGTGAAGATTTCTTTGCTTGAAGATCCGTATTTATAGTTGTTGTTTTCTTTCCCGTTTTCAGGTTTGTATTCACCGCCTCCATTCTTGAAATTGGCCCCATCCCTTGTTGTCTGCAAAAATTCGATCAAGGCACATTGCAGCGATACGATTGAAAAACCCTCTCCGGTGTTTTCTCCGTGGATTTGAAGCAGGTGAATT
>JALSRG010000025.1 GCA_026984915.1 Marinosulfonomonas sp.
CGCGGGTCGCAGGCTGTGTGATAGCGCGAAGACAAATCCTCGTCCCTGACCGCCCGCACACCGCCGGTGCATTCGGTCACGTCCTGCCCTGTCATTTCGAAATGCACGCCACCGGGGATGGTCCCCTCGGCTTTGTGGATGGCAAAGAACTCGCGCACCTCGCGCAGCACCGATTCAAACGGCCGGGTTTTGAAACCCGAGGCCGATTTGATCGTGTTGCCGTGCATCGGGTCACAGCTCCACAGCACATTGGCGCCCTCTTCCTGAACCGTTTTGATCAGGCGGGGCAGATGGTCGCCGACATTGCCGGCACCGAAACGGGTGATCAGGGTCAGGCGACCCGCCTCGTTTTCCGGGTTCAGCCTGTGCAGCAGCACCTTCAGATCCTCGGCCGTCATGGTCGGGCCGCATTTCATGCCGATCGGGTTCTGCACCCCGCGCAGGAATTCCACATGCGCCCCGTCCGGCTGACGGGTGCGGTCGCCGATCCACAGGAAGTGGCCGGAGCCAGCCACCGGCAGGCCGGTGGTGCTGTCGATGCGGCACAGGGCCTCTTCGTATTCCAGCAACAGGGCCTCGTGACTGGTGTAGAAATCAACCGTCTGCAATGTGTGGGCGCGGCTGCTGTCAACACCGGCGGCTTTCATGAAATCCAGCGTGTCGGAAATCCGTTGCGCCATGTCGCGGTATTTGGCGGCGTTTTCACCACGGGTGAAACCCAGTGTCCAGGCGTGGACCTGATGCACATCGGCATAGCCGCCGGTTGAAAAGGCCCGCACAAGGTTCAGCGTGGCGGCAGCCTGTGTATAGGCCTGCAACATCTTTTTCGGGTTGGGGATGCGGGCCTCGGCGGTGAAGGGCAGATCATTGATGATATCGCCACGGTAGCTGGGCAGTTCCACACCATCCACGGTTTCGGTCGGGGCGGAACGCGGTTTGGCGAACTGGCCGGCCATGCGGCCCACCTTGACCACCGGCACCTTGGCGCCATAGGTCAGCACCATCGCCATTTGCAGCATCACCTTGAAGGTGTCGCGAATGGTGTCGGCGGAAAACTCGGCAAAGCTTTCGGCGCAATCGCCCCCTTGCAACAAAAACGCGCGCCCCCCGGCGGCATCGGCAAGGGCGGATTTCAGACGCCGGGCCTCGCCGGCAAAGACGAGCGGCGGATATTTGGCAAGCTGTGCTTCTACAGCATTCAGCGTGGCCGTGTCCGTATACTCGGGCATCTGTACCCGCGGTTTGTTCCGCCAGTCAGATTTCTGCCAATTTGTCATCGTCTTTGCTCCAGAGCGGTTCGCCATTACGCCAGCGGTTATACGCGCATGCCCGCGCCCTGCCAACCGGTGAATTGCCGACACGGCATGGCCCCGCCAACATGCTGTGTTTTCCCTTATTTTCCTGCCGGCGCACACTATTTGCTTGATCGGTTCTCATAAACCTGTTTCGCTGAAATATGTGGTGTAAAAAGGCGCGCAAATGGAATCAAAACTTGCAATGGCGGGCAGCCCGGACAATGGCGACGCGGTTCGCCATTTCGTCTTTGTTTTGCTGGAGAATTTTTCCCTGTTGTCATTCGCCTCGTCGATCGAGGCCCTGCGTATCGCCAACCGCATGTCGGGGAAAACTCTATATAGCTGGGCTTTGACGGGCGAAGGTCGGCCGGGCACCCCCGGTATCACCTATTGTTCCGCCGGCCTGGAAATGCGGTTGGATCATCCGCTGAATGCCTGCTCACGCAATGATACCGTCATTTTATGCGGTGGTCTGGATGTGCAAAAAGCCACCACAAAACCGCTGTTGAACTGGATCCGGCGCGAGGCCCGTCGCGGCATCGTGATCGGCGGTCTCTGCACGGCGAGTTACGTTCTGGCACGTGCCGGGTTGCTGGACGGAAAAAAAGCCACGATACACTGGGAAAACCAGGATGGATTCACCGAAGAATTTGACAACATCGAACTGACAAAATCGGTTTTTGTCATGGACGGGAACCGTTATACAACGGCGGGCGGCGCCTCCTCCATTGATCTCATGCTGAAACTGATTGCCGAGCAGCACGGCGAAGAACTGGCCAATGACGTTGCGGACCAGTTGATCTATTCTTCGCTGCGAACAGATCAGGATACCCAGCGTCTTTCCGTGCCGACGCGCATCGGCGTGCGTCATCCGAAACTGTCGGCTGTGATCCGGATGATGGAGGAAAACATAGAAGACCCGATCAGCCCGGCAACACTGGCCCGCGACGTGGGGATGAGCACACGACAACTGGAGCGGCTGTTTCGCCGCTACCTGAACCGGAGCCCGAAGCGCTATTACATGGAGCTTCGCCTCCAGAAAGCCCGCAATCTGTTGATGCAGACGGACATGAGCGTGATCAATGTTGCATTGGCCTGCGGTTTCACCTCACCATCGCATTTTTCAAAATGCTATCGGGCGCATTACGCCACAACCCCTTACCGGGAACGCGGCGCACGCTCTTCCTGAGCATATGTCAGGTGCGGTCAGAACTTGGACATGATCTTTTCAACATTGGAATTCAGGTTGAAATTGATAACCACAAGCCCGTCTTCCCGCTGATGCAGGATCGCGTAAAAGAACACATAGTTTTCCCCGACCCAGAATGCCCGGGCTTCCTGTTTGATATTTCCGCCCAGGTCGACCCGCTTGAACACCGTCGTGTGTTCAAAATCTTTCGGAAAAACGTCCAGCAACCGCCTGTTCAAAGACGCCAGTTGTTCCTGAGTGTATTCATCGCGCCCCCAAGCGCCAGAATAAGAGAGGTGAAATCCCGCGCCATTATTTTCTGATCCACGAACTGGCTGAAACTGGCGTAATCCCTGAATACGTTATCGCGCATTTGCGCTTGCGCGAAGCCCGGCAACAGCATGAAAATGAGAAAAGCAAACAGTCACATCTTGTGATCCTTTGATTAAATACGTTTCCAATAAAGTACAGAGCAACCGAAGGCATCCCCTTGCCAAAAGGGTTTTCGCCTGTCCGGCAGCCTTTTCGTCAACAAACGGCCTATCCCTTCTCCATTCCTTTGCTAAACGCTTTTCTTTTGTATCAAGGCCGAATAGATTGGTGCGTGGAACAAGAATGCTAACTAGGGAGAATACTCATGAAAAAGCTGCTGATGGCCACAACGGCCGTGGCCCTGATGACGGCCACGGCCGTTGCGGCCGAAGAAATCAAGATCGGTGTCGAACTGGGGTTCACCGGCCCGATTGAATCACTGACACCGCAGATGGGCGCCGGGGCCGAACTGGCGATGAAAGAAGTCTCCGACAGTGGCAAGCTGCTGGACGGGGCCACGGTAACATCGGTGCGGGCGGATTCGACCTGTATCGATGCAGGCGCAGCAACTGCCGCAGCCGAACGGCTGGTGACATCGGATGGCATCAAGGGGATGATGGGGGCTGACTGTTCGGGTGTTACCGGGGCAATCCTTTCAAATGTTGCGGTGCCGAACGGTCTGGTGATGATTTCACCCTCAGCTACCTCTCCGGCGCTGTCGACAGCCGAAGACAACGGCCTGTTCTTCCGCACGGCCCCCTCGGACGCCCGTCAGGGGCAGGTCATGGCCGACATCATCATGGATCACGGGATCAAGACCGTTGCCCTGACTTACACCAACAACGACTACGGCAAAGGGCTGGCTGATTCATTCCAGAGTGCATATGAAAAGGCTGGTGGAACCGTGACGATTTCTGCCGCACACGAAGACGGCAAGGCCGATTATTCGGCCGAGGTCGGCGCACTGGCCTCTGCCGGTGGCGATATGCTGGTGGTTGCCGGTTACGTGGATCAGGGGGGCTCGGGAATTGTACGCGCCGCGCTGGATTCTGGCGCGTTCGACACTTTCTATTTCCCGGACGGGATGGTCAGCGCCAAGCTGGAAGAAACCTTTGGTTCGGAAATCGACGGCTCTATGGGCGATAACCCGGGAACCGACAGCCCCGGTGCCGCAAAATATGCGGAACTCGTTGGCGATGCGTTTGATTCCTCCTCGCCCTTTTCGCCGGAAAGCTATGACGCGGCAGCCCTCATCATGCTCGCCATGCAGGCTGCCGGATCGTCTGACCCTGCCGCCTACAAGGACAAGGTGATGGACGTTGCAAATGCCCCCGGTGAACAGATCTTCCCCGGCGAACTGGGCAAGGCGCTCGACATCCTGAAAAACGGTGGAGACATCGATTATGTTGGCGCATCCGCGGTTGAACTGATCGGCCCCGGTGAATCTGCCGGCAACTATCGCGAGATGGTCATCAAGGATGGTAAAATCACCACAGTGAAATACCGCTGATCCATCAGGTGTGACATTGAAACAGCCCGGCGTAAATTCCGGGCTGTTTTTCGCTACAAAGGCTTACGTCGCTGCTGGCGGCAAGGGGAATAAAGGGGACAGTGGAGCATGATCACCATAGAGGGACTCCACAAGCATTTCGGTGGCTTTCACGCTGTTGATGGCGCCAGCATGAAAATCAGTGAAGGCTCCATTACCGGCCTGATCGGCCCAAATGGCGCCGGCAAGACCACCTTGTTCAATGTCATTGCCGGGGTACTCAGACCGACTGCGGGGCGTGTATTCATGAAAGGTGAGGATATCACCGGCCTGCCGCCGCATGATCTGTTTCACAAAGGTGTATTGCGCACATTTCAGATCGCCCATGAATTCAGTTCGATGTCTGTGCGCGAAAACCTGATGATGGTACCCGGCAACCAATCAGGGGAAACCCTCTGGAATACCTGGTTCGGACGTGCACGCATCGCTCAGGAAGAAGCCGAACTGTTGAAAAAGGCGGATCAGGTTCTTGAATTTCTGACCATAGACCACTTGAAAGACGAAAAGGCCGGCAATCTGTCCGGCGGGCAGAAAAAACTGCTGGAACTTGGCCGCACCATGATGGTGGACGCCAAGATCGTGTTTCTGGATGAGGTGGGTGCCGGGGTAAACCGCACGCTGCTCAATACCATAGCTGACGCGATTTTGCGTCTGAACAAAGAGCGCGGCTATACCTTTGTGGTGATCGAGCATGACATGGATTTCATTGGGCGCCTGTGCGATCCGGTGATTTGCATGGCCGAGGGCAAGGTGCTGGCCGAAGGCACGTTGGATGAGATCAAGGCCAATGAGCTGGTGATCGAAGCCTATCTGGGGACGGGGCTGAAAAACAAGGTGATCGAAGAGACCGGGGCATGAGAGAAATTTTGCCACCGGCGGGGATATTTGGGGAACAAGGATGAGCGGGCGCAATGACTGAACCTTTTCTGATTGGTGACAGCATGACCGGCGGCTACGGCAAGGGGCCGGATATTCTGCATGACTGCACCATAGCCGTGAACCGGGGGGAAATCGCCGTCATCGTCGGCCCGAACGGGGCCGGCAAATCCACGGCGATGAAGGCGGTGTTCGGCATGCTGGATCTGCACGGCGGTGCCGTCCGGCTTCAGGGGGAGGATATTTCATCACTCAGCCCGCAGGCGCGGGTTGCCAAGGGCATGGCCTTTGTACCGCAAAACCAGAATATATTCACCTCTCTGACCGTCGAGGAAAACCTGGAGATGGGGGCCTTTCTGCGCCGCGACGACATTGGCAAGACCATGCAGCAGGTCTACAGCCTGTTCCCGATCCTGAAGGACAAGCGCAATCAGATGGCGGGTGAACTTTCCGGCGGGCAACGTCAGCAGGTGGCCGTCGGGCGGGCGTTGATGACCGAACCACAGTTGCTGATGCTGGATGAGCCGACCGCAGGTGTCAGCCCCATTGTAATGGACGAATTGTTTGACCGTATCATCGAGGTGGCCCGCACCGGAATTTCCATCCTGATGGTCGAGCAGAACGCCCGGCAGGCGCTGGCCATCGCCGACAAGGGATACGTGCTGGTACAGGGGCGCAACGCCTTTACCGACACAGGCAAAGCCCTGCTGAACGACCCCGAAGTGCGCAAAAGCTTCTTGGGAGGATGAATATGCGGATACTCTTGCTGCCTGTTTTTATCTGTTGTTGTTTGAACAGTGCTGCCGCAGCACCGGATTTATTTTGTATCTATGGGGAAATATGCCAGAAAAACAAATGCGAGCAACTGGACAAACCAATGAAAATTCGAGTCGTTTCGAAGGTTGGACCTCCTGTATTTCTCATCCCCGTAAACGCCGCGCCACCCAAGAACAGAATGCCGAATGACCTCATCTCCAGCATCATTGATACCGATGAAATGGTTAAAGAGGGGCAAGCGGCATTTGCATATACATTTTCCGATATTGACCCAGATACTGGTTCGACAATATTTCAATTTAGCAGGATGAGCCCAACAGTAAGCCATTCTCAGCTCGTTATCTCCTCCAGTGGCCCTGAATATGAGTCCACTTACTATAGCTTCAGGAAAACAAACATGTTCACCTTGACCTCTTACATTTGGCGCGGTTTTTGCAAAGGTGCCAGATAATGGATGTTCTGAATGCCCTTGTGGCCATTGCCAACTACGTCTTGATCCCAGGCATTGCCTATGGCAGCCAACTGGCGCTGGGGGCGCTGGGGGTGACGCTGATTTACGGCATCCTGCGCTTTTCCAACTTTGCCCATGGGGATACCATGGCTTTTGGCGCCATGGTCACCATCCTGTTCACCTGGTGGTTTCAAAGCATGGGTATTCACCTGGGGCCGCTGCCAACGGCCCTGCTTGCGCTTCCCTTTGGTATTGCCGGTACTGCGCTGCTGCTGCTGGGCACAGACCGGATAGTCTATCGGTTTTATCGCGCCAAACGGGCGGCTCCGGTCATTCTGGTCATTGTTTCCATGGGGGTCATGTTCATCATGAACGGGCTGGTGCGTTTTATCATCGGCCCGAATGAACAGCGTTTTGCCGACGGTGCCCGCTTTATCATCAAGGCGCGTGAATTCAAGGACATGACCGGGCTGCGTGAGGGCCTGGCCATCCGGACAAGTCAGGGAATAACGGTGCTGACCGCGGTGATTGTCGTGGCGCTGTTGTTCTGGTTTTTGATGCGTACCCGCACCGGCAAGAGCATGCGCGCCTATTCGGACAACGAGGACCTGGCGCTGCTTTCGGGCATAAACCCCGAACGTGTTGTCACCTATACCTGGCTGATCGTGGCCGCGCTGGCAACCGTTGCGGGTGTCCTCTACGGATTGGACAAGAGCTTCAAACCCTTCACCTATTTCCAGCTCTTGCTGCCGATCTTTGCCAGTGCCGTTGTCGGCGGGCTGGGCAACCCGTTGGGTGCCATTGCCGGCGGTTTTGTCGTAGCTTTCTCTGAGGTGACCATCACCTATGCCTGGAAGAAAGTCCTGGTCTATCTGCTGCCTGACAGTCTGGAGCCAACCGGTCTGGTTCAGCTTTTATCCACAGATTACAAATTTGCCGTGAGTTTCGGGCTTTTGATCGTCGTTCTGTTGTTCCGGCCAACCGGGTTGTTCAAAGGAAAGGCACTATGAGCGTGAACTGGAAAAACATTGCGCTTTTTGCGCTCGTTGGGGCCCTGATCCTGGGAACAGGGTTTTATCAGAGCTGGAACACGGCCATTCTGATCCTGAACATGGGGCTGATCAGCGCGATCATGTCGCTGGGGGTCAACCTGCAATGGGGTTATGCGGGGCTGTTCAATATCGGGATCATGGGGTTTGTCGCTTTGGGCGGGCTGGCCACTGTCCTGGTATCAATGCCCCCGACGCTCGAGGCTTGGAGTGCGGGTGGCGGGCGGATGATTCTGGCCTTGGCCACCGGGGCCGCCACGATCATCGCCGCCGTATTGTTGTACAAGCGGATAAAACCGGGCCGCACACGCACGCTCTTGCTGGTCGGGTTGCTGACAGGCGGGTTTTTTCTGTATCGCTATCTGTTTGATCCGGCTGCGGAAGCCATTGAAAAGGTGAACCCGGCCGGGACCGGCTATCTGGGCGGACTGAGCCTGCCGATCCTGTTGTCATGGCCGGTTGGTGGCATTCTGGCTGCTGGTGTCGCCTGGGTGATTGGCAAGACCGCACTGGGACTGCGCTCGGATTATCTGGCAATTGCGACGCTGGGTATCGCCGAAATCATCATCGCGGTGATGAAAAACGAGGACTGGCTGGATCGTGGCGTCAAGAATGTGGTCGGCATTCCACGCCCCCTGCCCTATGAAATAGACTTGCAGAAAGATCCGGGTTTTGTGGAAACGGCAACATCATTGGGCCTTGACCCGGTGACCGCATCAACCCTTTACGTCAAACTGGGCTATGGTGTCTTATTTGCAATCGTGTTGCTGATCCTGCTCTGGCTGGCGCAAATGGCACTGAAATCTCCCTGGGGACGCATGATGCGGGCAATCCGGGATAACGAGATTGCCGCCGAGGCCATGGGCAAGGATGTGACCCGCCGCCATCTGCAGATTTTCATCCTCGGATCTGCCATCTGTGGCATTGCCGGCGCCATGATGACCACGCTTGACGGGCAGTTGACCCCGGGCACCTATCAACCGCTTCGCTATACCTTTCTGATCTGGGTCATGGTGATCGTTGGTGGCTCCGGAAACAACTGGGGGGCGGTTCTGGGCGGGTTCCTGATCTGGTTTCTGTGGGTTCAGGTCGAGCCGATCGGTGCCTTTATGATGGACATCATCACTGCGCCACTGGCCGACGGGTCTGCGCTCAAACAACACCTGCTGGATAGTGTGGCGCATATGCGGTTGCTGACCATGGGGGTCATCTTGCTGCTGGTGCTGCGGTTCAGCCCGCGCGGGCTGATCCCGGAGAAGTAGCTGGTGCTTTGCCTTGCCTGAATGCCGCATTCGTGGTGGTGTCACTGCATGAAAACCATTCCGATCATTTTGCTGGCGGCCGGCGCCGGACGGCGGATGGGGCGTGACAAACTGCTTTTGCCGGTCCATGGACGACCGCTGCTGCACCGGGTGGCAACGCATGCGCTGGCTTCGGGTGCGCCTCTATTTGTGACCCTCCCGCAAAATGACATGGCACGGCGGGAGGCCATAAAAGATCTTGATCTGACCCGGATTGCCGTGCCGAACCCCGGCGAGGGAATGGCGGCAAGCCTGCGTGCCGGGCTTGCCGCCATTCCACAAACCGCACCTGCCGTGGTGGTTGCGCTGGGCGATATGCCCGATGTGACGGGCGATGATATCAACCGCCTGATAAAAGCGTTTCTTGCTGATCCGGAAAGCCGCATACACAGGGCGGCAAGTGCTGACGGTGTGGCGGGAAATCCGGTCTTGCTGCCACGCTGGGCCCTTGAGGCCAACGAATTCAGCGGTGACAGCGGTGCGCGGGCCATTTTGCAGCAGCATGCAGAGCGGGTTGTCCTCGTCCCCCTGCCCGGCCGACATGCACTACAGGATCTGGATACGCCGAAAGACTGGGAAAACTGGATATCCGGGAAAGGCTGAGACGGCTTTGCGGCCAAAACTTTCGGGCCAGAATTGTCAATTTCCACAGCAAAATCATTTTCGAGCCTCTGCCTGCCGAAACCAAACGGCTGGCTGATGCATGAAATCTGACCAGATTTTACGAGTTGTTAACACATTTCTAACCATCTTTTAACGGGAGGCGACCTTGGGGTCCCGACCCTGCAAATTGTATGACAGGTGGCGCAAATGGGCTTGACCCGCGATATATTGAAAGACCCGACAGCCCGTTCAGGACATGATCCGTGTTTGCGCGCAAAACCCAAAGAGGGCTGCATGCAGGTCCCGGCCAGGGCCGACGACAGCAAAACGGATGGGCTGACGATCACCCCGGTTCTTCTCTGCGGCGGATCAGGCACAAGGTTATGGCCGTTATCACGCAAAAGCGCACCAAAACAATTTTCCAGCCTGACTGGCGAAACCAGCCTGTTTCAGGCCTCGGTGATGCGCATGAAAGACCAGGGGTTCGCCGCCCCCCTGATTGTAACAAATGCTGATTTCCGGTTTGTCGTGGCGGAGCAGTTGGCCAAAACCGGCACCGATCCCAGTGCAATCCTGATCGAACCGGAAGGCAGGAATACAGCCCCGGCCGTTCTGGCAGCGGCGCTATGGCTTGAAAACACAGACCCTGAAATGCTCATGCTCGTGGCCCCGACCGACCATGTCATCCCGGACGCTGCGGCCTTTCGCGCCGCGGTCCGTATCGGCGCAACCGCCGCCGCAAACGGAAAGCTGGTTACATTTGGCATAACCCCCACCCGTGCCGAATCCGGATATGGTTATCTGGAACTTGGGGAAGCCCCGGATGTCACCTCTGAGCGAACGGTTGATCTTGTCCGGTTCGTTGAAAAACCAGCCCCGGCGCGCGCCAGAAAAATGCTTCGGACCGGGAATTACCTGTGGAATGCGGGGATCTTCCTGTTCACGCCGAAAACGATTCTTGCGGCTTACCGGAAACATGCCGCGCAACTGATCGCGCCAGTGCAGGCCGCCGTTGAACAAAGCAGAACCGATTTGCGTTTTCAGCGGCTTGCACATAAATCCTGGTGTGAGATTGATCCGGTATCAATTGATTTCGCGGTGATGGAACACGCGGAAAACATCGTTGTCGTGCCCTTTTCCGGGGGGTGGTCAGATCTGGGTGACTGGCAGTCTGTATGGCGAGAATCCGCAAAAGATGACAGGGGGGTGGCCGTTTCCGGGCCGGCGATGGCGCTGGATTGCGACAATACCTTGCTGCGCAGCGAGGACGATGCCGTTGAAATTGTTGGTATCGGCTTGCGCAACATCGTCGCCGTTGCCATGCGCGATGCGGTTCTTGTGACCGATACCTCTCAGGCACAGAACGTAAAGACTGCGGTGAGTGAACTGAAGAAGAGGCGCGCAAGGCAGGCCGTGTCCTTTTCCAGAGATCACCGCCCTTGGGGATGGTTTGAAAGCCTCGCCACAGGCGAACGATTTCAGGTCAAGCGGATTGTCGTTCATCCGGGCGCCGCACTCAGCCTGCAAAGCCATCAGCACCGTGCGGAACACTGGGTTGTCGTTGAGGGGACCGCAAAAGTCACTGTGGATGGAAAAGTGACGACCGTTCAGGAAAACCAATCGGTTTATGTGCCGCGTGGCGCAGTCCATCGTCTGGAAAATCCGGGCAACGCCCCCATGGTTCTGATCGAAATCCAGACCGGCAGCTATCTGGGTGAAGATGACATCACCCGCTATGAAGATAATTATGCCCGCGCGGACGGTTAACGGCCGGCCTATTCGGCGGGCAGGCTGACATCCTGAAACGCCTGGCGCGGCTTTTGTTTTTTCGAACGCGGCTGGGAAACGGCCGTTTGCAATGCCGGAAAAAGCTCCAGCACCTCGTTTCTCTGCGCATTTCCTTCGGCATTCAGCGACCGGTCGGCCGGCTGGAAACTTTCAACCCAGACACCGTTTGACAGCACAAGCTGGTGTTGTTCGAACATGAAATGAACATAGGCCATGCCCATCAGGTCAATTCTGCGAATGCTGTGGTTGTTGATCAGATGCTTGGCCGGGACCAAGGCATTTCGTTCTTCAAAAAACAGCGCTGTCTGGCCGGCATCAACCAAGAGACGCTGGTTCGGAGCGACCAGCATGGCACGCTCGGGGAGACCATTGCCCAAAGCCCCGCGCTGCACCAGAATGGGCCAGAGATGGGGCCTTGCGGCCAGATCCTTGCGACTGAATTTATGGGACCCAATCCATTGTATTTCCTGGATTCCGTTGTCGCGCGTTATGACGGGATCGCCAATTTTCAGATCTGCTAGCGGCCGCTCACCCTTGGGCGTGGCAATCACCCGGCCAGACATCAGGCACGGCCCGACCCGCTTGCTCACGGTGAAATCAAGCGATTCACACACGTCCCCCTGATGATTGCGAAAGTTCACAACACCCCTGTCAGGGTTGTTGCCACTGCGGACAACCTCGGGAGAAGCAGGCATTTCCTGCCCCTTGTCTTGCAGGTTGTCTTGCGGGGTTTTTCCGCCGATTTCCTTTGGTATGACCCTGTTCATCCCTTGCTCCCCAGCCCGAGAACTTCCGCTCTCTTTCCTGTGGGCCGCACAGAATACTGGCAGAACACAGGATTCGTGCCCGTGAGGGGTGGTCAGACGTGAAAATATGCCTATCGCGACCGGGAGAAAACGGGAAAACCCGCTCCAGCAACTCCCGGCCAGCGATGTGTCTTAACCGTTACGCAAGCCGGACGACCGCCCTCCCCCTTCCATGAGCAAACTCATGACCACGAAGGCAGCCGTCCTTTTGGTCTGACAAATATCACCCCTCACTGGACCCTTCCTTTTTAGAGGTTTGTGTGCCCGCGCCAAAGCAAAAATGGCAAAAACATGGCCAATTGATGTCCAAAACATGCTTGGCGACGGGGGGCGTTTGCGCCAGATGCCCGGAAAAACGCCTGGCGTCTGCGGCTCATTGTTTCCAATAGCCGGGAAATATTCATGGTTTTTTCAGCAAAAGCCCGGTTTCGAATGTACGACACTGTCTAAAAGGACAAGTCCATTAACCAATTGCCCATTTGATTGTTGACCTGTGCGTTTTTCAGGTTTGCGCTGTTTTCAGACGCTGTACGGCAAAAACCCTGCACGAACTAGCTGTCCCTCGGATTGTTTCTCAATTCGAACCTATAGGTTTGTTTCTTTGTTGATTGTTGATATTTTCATGCCGTTGGCTGGCAATATGCGAATCGCCCCGGCCCGGGGATTCGGCCTATCCCTTGCTGACAACCGGCAGAAATGCCTCGCGGGCAAAACTGACCCAAACAGAACTGCCGCAAGTCAGATTCATTTGCGCAACCTGATCCGGCGAGAGCGGCAATTCCAATTCCCATGCCTTGCCTGTCAGATAGCCAATGCAGCCGCCGGCCTTCCCCAGACAGGAATCTTCAGCCGTATTCCGCATTTCAATCAGTTTCGCGGGCAAGGAAAGCAGGGCGCTGCTTTGGCCGGGGTCGTTTCTTGACAGCATCACGTCATCTGCACTGACCCGCAGCCAGACCTCTTGTCCAGGGGCACCGTGGCACGGCATGGCAAAGGTTGTACCGCCAAGCGACAGTCTTGCCTGCCCATCGGGCATGCGCGCAACCACCAATGCTTTCAGCGGTGCGGGCAGATCGCGCAGCGGTCGCGTTTGCCCGGCATCGATGCACAACAGGCGGTCGGCAATCCTGTCAATCTCGCGCTGGAAATGGCTGACATAAATCGCCGGCACTTCTGCCGCGGCCAATGCCTGGGCAATATAGGTCAGGGTCTCTGCGCGTTGATCACTGTCCAATCCCGAGAGCGGCTCATCCAGCAACATCAACTGCGGGTCGGACGCCAAGGCACGCCCGATCGCCACCCTTTGGCGCTCTCCGCCAGACAGCCCCTCCACAGGCCGGTTCAGGATCGGTTCAAGGTGCAGCGCCTGATGCACGCGCGTCAACACATCCGCCGACACGCCCTGCCTTTGCCAGCCATAGGCAAGATTCTGGGCAACGGTCATATGGGTAAACAACCGCGCATTCTGAAACACATAGCCTATGCGCCGTTTCTGCGGCGGCAGAAACAACCTGTCGGACAGCCAGGTCTTGCCTCTTGCGCTCATTTCGCCCCGAGTCGTGGGTTCCAGACCGGCAATCACCCGCAACAGTGAGGTCTTGCCACTGCCGCTGGGCCCTTTGAGCGCGGTTATCCCCTGCATCGGGATTTCTGCCTTGGCCGACAGCAGAAAATCGCCGCGTTTCAGCGATATGGCAAAGCCGAGTTTGTTGTTTCCTTTCATTCCAGCCTGCCTTGTCGGTTCAGAATATAGACCGCTACGAGGACCAGAAACGAAAACACCATCAATCCGGCAGACAGTTGATAGGCGGTCCTATAATCCAGCGTTTCCACCGCGTTGAATATCTCGATCGAAATCACCCTTGTGCGGCCGGGGATATTTCCACCCACCATCAGCACAACCCCGAATTCACCGATCGTGTGGGCAAAGCTCATGACCGCTGCAATCAGATAGCCGCGCCGCGACAAGGGCAGAACAACGCTGTAAAATACATCCAGCCGGCTGGCCCCAAGGGTGGCTGCGGCTTCGGTCACACCGCGCCCGACATTCTGAAACGCCCCCTGTAGCGGCTGGACGGCAAAGGGCAGAGAGTAGATGACCGAGGCCACCAACAGCCCGGAAAATGAAAAGACCAGCGTATCCCCGGTCAGCCGCAGCCAGAACCCGCCGATGACGGTCTCTGGTCCCATGAGAACCAACAGAAAAAAGCCGAGCACCGTCGGCGGCAGCACCAGGGGCAAGGCCGTCAGGGCCTCAACCAGCGGACGGAGGCGATTTCGGCTGGTTGCCAGCCACCATGCAAGCGGCGTGGCAACAACCACAAGCACAAGGACCGTCAGCGTTGCCAGCCTCACGGACAACCATACAGCATCCCAGACCATCATCCTTCGGGTATCCCGTAGCCGGCCTGGCTGATCAGGGTCAGAACCTGCGGGCTTGACAGATAATCAAAAAACGCCCTGGCCGCCGCATTGCTGTGGTCACGGGCCAGCAACCCTGCATCCTGCAGGATCGGATCATATAGCATTGCCGGCAATTCCTGCCATTCGCCGCCCATTCCCTTGACCTGCGACAATGCAACAAACCCCACCTCTGCCCCGCGCGAATGCAGAAAGGAAAACGTTTGGGCAACGTTGCTGCCAAACACGGCCTTTCTTGCAGCCAGGGCCGTCAGGTGCAGCGCTTCCAGCACTTGCCAGGCTGCACGGCCATAAGGGGCGAGATCAGGGTTGGCCAGGGCAAAACGGCGAACGGTCGATTGCGACAGGGTTTCCCGCAAATCATCCTTTATCATACCGGCGCCGGGCGCATAAATGACCAGGCGGCCGACGGCATAGGTCTTACGCCCTTCCGCCCTGAGCAACCCGGCCTTTTGCAAGCGCTCGATCCTGTCCTGATCCGCGGAGAGAAACACGTCATAAGGCGCCCCGTTGACGATCTGGGCATAGAGCATTCCGCTGGACCCGTTGACCAGGCGCAATCTGTTTCCGGTTTCTGCTTCGAACGCGTTCGAAATTTTTTGCAGCGTGGGCAGGAAATTCGAGGCCACCGCAACGGTAATTTCCTCTGCCAAAGCGGCTGAGG
This sequence comes from Marinosulfonomonas sp., assembly GCA_026984915.1. Taxonomy (GTDB): domain Bacteria; phylum Pseudomonadota; class Alphaproteobacteria; order Rhodobacterales; family Rhodobacteraceae; genus WFVA01. Next base: position 15,082 of record JALSRG010000025.1, read on the forward strand.
CGCTCAGAAAAATGAACGCGGCGACACGGATTGTCCCAATCATTATATCAACCGAACGCATCAAGGCCTCCGAAGAAAAACACCTGCCCTTAGAACCAGCTTTCACGTTTACCCACAAGGGAAGCAATGCCGCACATTAAGTTGAAACAGGTCAGAGTTCGAGTGTCTATTTCGCGAAATGGCACATGTGCCATGAATGCCATTTCGGTCAGCAGACAAACTGTGCAATCACGCCTTGATTATCTGCGCATACCCGCCATTGGCGCAGGTATTGGGTCTCGCAAAAGATTAACGGGCCAGGACGAGATCCACTTTTAACCCACCCAGACGCCTGCTTTCGCCCAGACGCAGGCTTCCACCATGCGTACGCGCGATATCCGCAGCAATGGCAAGTCCGAGCCCAACGCCCGACCCCTTGTTCTGGTTGCGTGCCGGCTCAAGCCTGGCAAAGGGTTTCAGGGCCTCCTCGCGGTCGTCCGGCGCAATTCCGGGGCCATCATCTTCGACAGTAAAGCGCACGGTCCGGTCCTGTATGAGCACACTCAGTTCTGCCTTCTTTCCATAGCGCAGCGCGTTGCCAATCAGGTTTTCCAGAGCCCGCTTTATCGCCGTTGGCCGTAGTTTTACCAGGGTCATACCGTCACTGGCACCGCCTTCCACGCTGTGAAGCGCAACATTGCCGCCATGCCCCCGGTTTGCGTTTGCCACGACCTCCTGAGCCAGAGCGACGGGATCCATTTCACACAGGTCATCTTCTGCCTGTCCACGGGCAAAATCCAGGAAGCCATCAATCAGCCGTTCCATTTCCTCGACATCGCGATTCAGTTCTTCGGTTTCCGGGCAGTCTTCCAGCATCGACAAACCAAGCCGGAGCCGGGTCAAGGGGGTGCGCAGATCATGGCTTACCCCCGAGAGAATCATCGTTCTTTGCTCAATCTGGCGTTCGATGCGCGCGCGCATCGACAGGAACGATGCACCCGCCGCCCGTACCTCGGTTGCGCCGGACGGATGATAGCGAACCACCTGGCCTTTTCCAAAGGCTTCGGACGCGGCAGCCAGGCGTTTGATCGGCCGCAACTGGTTGCGCAGGAAAAGGAACGCGATGATCGTCATCAGAATACTGGTAAAAACCATCAGCACCAGAAGTTGGTGCGGATTCGAGGCCGACACGCGCCAACGCGGAAAAATCACTTCCATTTCGCCATGCCGGGTTGCAACCAGCACATGCACTTCGCGCCTGGAGCCAACCAGATCAACCGATCGAACACCCTGCAAACCCTTCTTCAGCGTTGAAATGACAATACGTCCCGACAAATCGTAAAAAAGCCGCCGCTCGGGCACGGGTTCCTGTGCTGGCAACAGAACCTTCAGGTTCAAGGGGTCCAGCAATGGCGCAATTGCCCGCGTTGCCTGTTGCCGGTCTGGTGCGGCTTCCACCTCGGACAGCAAATAACGCAGCTCCAGCAAGACATTCATCGTCATCTGGCGCGTCACGTCCTCATAAAGCCGCTGAATGAACACGATGGAAACCACCAACTGAATCGTCACAATCGGCACCAGCAGAATCAACGCAGCGCGCCCATACAGGCTGCGGGGCATATATTGTTTCGTCCAACCGAAATTCATGGCAAAAGACTAGAGGCAGTGAGGCCCGAGAGAAAGCAGGATTATGAAATCTTTCGAATTTGATCCCCCCGTCGGCGTATCACAAGCCTTGAAACCCGGCTTGCGCCGGATATTGGCCCCCAACCCGTCACCGATGACCTATCGCGGCACCAACACCTATCTTCTGGGTCAGAAAGCCCTTGCCGTGATTGACCCGGGACCAAACAATTCCGACCACTTGCAGGCCATTCTTGATGCGGCGGACGGGGTGCCGGTCGAGGCAATTCTTGTCACCCACAGCCATGTTGACCATTCGCAACTCGCCCGCCCGTTGGCCAAAGCAACCGGAGCCCCCGTCCTGGCCTTTGGTGACAGCTATTCCGGGCGCAGCGAAATCATGAAGCGCCTGGAAATTTCAGAAACACTGGGTGGGGGCGAAGGGGTGGATGCGAAGTTCACGCCGGATCAGACACTGCAGGATATGGAAGTGATTGAAGGAAAAGACTGGCAGATCACCGCCCTGTGGACGCCGGGGCACTTTGGAAACCATATGTGTTTTGCCTGGCGCGATGTTCTTTTTACCGGCGACCATGTCATGGGATGGGCCAGTTCGCTGGTCTCGCCACCCGACGGGGATCTGCGCGATTTCATGACCTCCTGCCGACGCCTGCAGACGCGAGAGGACAGGACCTATTTTCCCGGTCACGGGGCGGCCGTCACAGCCCCGGCCGCCCGGCTGGATGATTTGATAAGACACCGTGAAATGCGCACAAATCAAATTTTGTCAGTCCTGAATAATTCCGCTTTGACAATACCTGAGATCGTTTCGTGCATCTATTCCGATATCCCCAGTGGATTGCATGGTGCAGCCGAGCGCAACGTCTTTGCACATCTGATTGACCTGATTGAAAAATCAGAAGTTGTCAGTCTGGACCCGCTGTCTTCCAAAGCGCATTTTGCCCTTGCCGGGCACAAGGTTTGACCAGCAAAACGGCCCCGGCAGCATTTTCCCTCGATTTGTCGCAAATCCCTCTGGACGCGCCCCGGTGCTGTTGTTATATGCCCCAACGTGTTCCGGCGTAGCTCAGCGGTAGAGCAGTTGACTGTTAATCAATTGGTCGTAGGTTCGATCCCTACCGCCGGAGCCA
>JALSRG010000026.1 GCA_026984915.1 Marinosulfonomonas sp.
GCAGGGTTTATAGGTCTACGCCCTAGCCCTGGACACCGGCACAAACCGGGCAGTCCGGGCGCGGTTTCAGCGCAATCTTGCGGGTTTCAGCATAGAGCGCATCATAAATCATCAACTGGCCGCCAAGCCCGGTACCGGCGCCGGTCAGATGCTTGATCGCCTCGACAGCCATCATCGCCCCGACAACACCGGGCAACGGGCCGATCACCCCTGCTTCGGCACAGGTCGGAACCAGCCCCGGCGCCGGAGCTTCGGGAAATACACATTGGAAACACGGTGTGCCGTTTGCCGGATCATAGAGGCTGATCTGCCCTTCCCATTGGGTGATCGCCGCGGCAATCAACGGTGTCTTGGCCTGCACCGCCACCTGATTGACCATATAGCGGGTGGAAAAATTATCGGTGCCATCAAGCACAAGGTCATATTCGGAAAACAGGGCTTTTGCGGCCGCTTCATCCAGTCTTTGCGCATAGGCATTAACGGTAATGTCCGGGTTTTGCCCCAGCATGGCACGGCGCGCCGATTTCACCTTTGGGGTGCCGATATCCTGATGGCGGTGGATCACCTGCCGCTGGAGGTTGGAATTATCGACCGTATCGTCATCCACCACGCCGATCGTGCCAACACCCGCCGCCGCCAGATACAACAGCGCCGGGGCCCCCAGACCGCCCGCGCCAATCACCAGAACGCGCGCATTTTTCAGGCGTTTCTGTCCCGGCCCGCCAATTTCACGCAGCATTATATGGCGTGCGTAGCGGTTCAGTTCTTGCGCGGAAAAGCTGGAAGACTGCGGCATCGTTTTTCCTAAGTGCGTCCGGTAGAGCCAAAACCGCCGGCACCGCGTGCGCTGTCGGTCAGTTCATCCACCAGTTCAAAAGCCACCTGCACCACCGGGGCCACAACCATCTGTGCGATGCGATCCCCGTGCGATATGTGAAACACCTCGTCAGCGGTGTTCAACAGGATGACACCGACCGGGCCGCGATAATCGCTGTCAATCGTTCCGGGTGAATTCACCAGCGTAATACCATGTTTCAGGGCCAGGCCCGAGCGTGGCCGGATCTGAACTTCGTAGCCGGGCGGGATCTCCAGCACCAGCCCGGTCGGGACAAGCGCCCGCTGACCGGGTGCTAAAGCTAAGCCGCCGCTTCGCGCCTCAACCGGCAGGTTGGCCCGCAGGTCGGCCCCGGCGGCGCCCGGTGTTTCATAGGCCGGCAGTGGCACCGAGGCGTCAGCCTCTGCCAGACGTTTGATGCGCAATCCGGGCTTCATGCTGCACCCTTTCCGCTGGCCATCCTGCAACCTGTCATGCCAGCGCCTCGGCAATACGCTGCGCGAGCCGCGTGGCAACAGCATCCTTGCTCATGCGTGGCCAGCTTTCACTGCCGGCATCGGTTATGAGCGTGACGGCATTTTCCGCACCGCCCATGATGCCGGTTTCCGGTGAGACATCGTTGGCAACGATCCAGTCACATCCCTTTCGTTGGCGCTTGGCCGTGGCGTTTTTCAACACGTTATCGGTTTCGGCAGCAAAGCCGACCACCAGCGCTGGCCGGTTCCTTTTCAGGTGGCTGATTTCAGCCAGAATATCGGGGTTTTCGGCAAATTCCAGCACGGGGAGAACACCGCGGCCATCCTTCTTTATCTTTTGATCCGAGGCATTCGCCACGTGCCAATCCGCCACAGCGGCTGCGAAGACCGCCGCATCTGCCGGCAGGGCCGCCTGCACCGCAGTCTGCATTTCCAGGGCCGTTTCCACAGGGATGACACGAACCCCTGCCGGAGGCGGCACATCCGCCGGGCCGGTCACAAAACTCACCTCGGCCCCCAGTGCGGCCAAAGCCCGCGCCAGCGCCGTGCCCTGTGCGCCAGATGACCTGTTCGCGATATAGCGAACCGGGTCTATCGGTTCATGTGTCGGGCCGGAAGTGACGATGACATGTCGTCCCTCAAGTGGACCGTTCGCCAAGACCGCCGTTATTTTATCAACAATATCCGCAGGTTCAGACATCCGGCCAGGGCCAAACTCTCCACAGGCCATTTCACCCTCATCCGGGCCGACAAACAGGATGCCGTCATCTTTCAGGGTTGCAAAATTGCGCTGGGTTGCCGGGTGCTGCCACATGCGCACATTCATCGCCGGGGCCGCCAGAACCGGTTTGTCGGTGGCCAGCAGCAGCGTCGACGCCAGATCATTGGCAAGACCTGTCGCCATTTTCGCCATCAGATCAGCAGTCAGCGGGGCCACCACCACCAGATCAGCCGCGCGCGACAGTTCGATATGGCCCATTTCGGCCTCATCCGTCAGATCAAACAGATCCTGATAGATTTTTTCCGCCGCCAGTGCCGAAACCGACAATGGCGTGACGAACTGCGCCCCCGCACCAGTCAGAACCGGTGTCACGCGCGCGCCGGCGGCACGAAGTTCGCGGATCAGCGTCAGGGATTTGAACGCGGCAATCCCGCCACCGATGATCAACAGAACGCGTTTTCCTGCAAGCATGGCAAATGCCCCTCTACAACTGCCCCGTTCTAGTCCGGGTGCGCGGTAAACTCAACCGCTGGTGCTGCTTATTGAAACGCCTTGCAGGGATCTTCGCGCGGGGCGGGTTCGGTATAAACCCAGAGATCATAGGGCGGTTGCTGCGGATCCACATCTGCCTCGGCATCGGTTTCAAGAAACCCGACGGACAATAGTGCAAGATCCGGCGCCGCCTTGTGCAACAGGGCCGGGGCACCCCAGTCTTTGCGGGCGTGGCCGTTGCCGGTGATCACAACAACCGGCCCGCCGGTTTGCTGATAGGCCTTCAGCGCCGCCTGGGCCAGGGCCGCATCGCGCAGGCGCTGCGCCTCGACCATACCTCCCATCATCTCGCGCGGCATCGCCTGACAATGGGCCTCGTACTGTTCGTCGATACGGTGCTGCAACTGCTCTGGCGGCAGAGGGCGATCCAGCCCGAAACGCGATGCCTGTGCGCCAAAAACCTTTGCCGCCCCATTGTCAAAAGCCTTGCGCGCCTCGTTTCGCGGTTTTGCCGCACCGTAAAACCGCGCCCCGGTTTCGGCCAGGGCCTGAAAGACCGGGTAATAGAGGGAAAAGTCGGGCCAGCCTGACACATTCCAACCCAGGGCTTTTTCCAACGCGGCTTCGTCCTTCAGCCGCGCCGGGGTAATCCGTGCCGCCTGTTCGGGTGTCAGCATCTCAAAAACTGCTGCCTTTGGGCGGATGGCCGAAATTGCCAGTGCCTGGCCCCTGTGATGCTGCGGGTTGTCATGTACCTCGCCCAGAAACACCACATCCGCCGGCGGCAAATGCCCGATATCCGCCAACCGTATTTCCCCGGCCTGGACCAGACCAGAAAAGAATGACAGAAATACCGCAACTTTGAGCATGGTTTTTATTTCCTTTCGCCTGGGGCCTGTTCATGTTGCAACGAACTTCTCTCTTAACTGCGCGTTGTTGCCCTGTTAGGCAAGGGGCATGACATTGGCAAAACTTACTCTCGTTCTGGGCGGCGCGGCTTCGGGCAAATCACTGTTTGCCGAAAACCTGTTATGCGCTCATGCAGCCAAACAGGTTTATATTGCCACGGCACAGGCCTTTGACGAAGAAATGCGCCAAAAGATTTCGGCCCACAGATCGCGGCGCGGCGACGGCTGGCGCACAGTCGAAGCACCGCTGGACGTGCCCTCGGCCCTGCAACAGGCAAAGGCTGGCGAAGCGATACTGCTGGATTGTGCAACCCTGTGGCTGACCAACCATCTGATGGCCGGAAACGACCTGGCCGATGAAACCGACCGGCTGCTTTCGGCGCTGGCCGCATGCACCGCTCCGGTCATTGTCGTTTCCAACGAAACCGGTATGGGTGTGGTCCCGGAAAACAGCCTGAGCCGGGCGTTTCGCCAAGCCCAGGGCGAATTGAACCAAAGGCTGGCGGCACAGGCCGATCTGGCTGTATTCGTGTTGGCCGGATTGCCGATGCTGCTGAAGGGAACGTTACCCAAGGGCACGATATGACAAACTGGTGGTGGGTACGCCATGGGCCAACCCATGAAAAGGCCTTTACTGGCTGGCGGGACGTGCCTGCCGATCTGACAGACACAATGCGGATTATGCGACTGCGGCAATATCTGCCGAAAAACGCCCTGGTGGTTTCATCGGACCTGATCCGCGCCGTGGCCACAGCCGACGCCATCGCAGACGGGCGCAATCGGCTGCCCCATTCACCCGAATTGCGCGAATTCAACTTTGGCGACTGGGACGGGCTGACGTTTGAAGAGGTCGCGGCGCTTGATCCCGCGTTGAGCCGCGCCTACTGGGAGACCCCCGGTGACATCAGCCCGCCGAACGGTGAGAGCTGGAATGCCGCCAGCAAACGCGTGACGCGCTTTGTCACAACCCTGAATACCCTGTATCCGGCCCGTGATATCATCGCTGTGGCGCATGCCGGCACCATCATGACGCAAATACAGAATGCAGGCTGCCTGACGCCACAACAGGCCATTCTGAACAAGATTGACAACCTGTCGGTCACACTTCTTTCCTGGCAAGAGGATCGGGGACAGATCCAGATGATCAATCACATTCCGTGATGCCTGCCACCACAAATTGCAGCTTACGCGATGGGTTTTTCTGCGCTAGCCTGACAAAATGGCACAAACAGAACCCTATGACCTGATCCTCGGCGACTATGCCTATTCCTCATGGTCTCTGCGTGGCTGGTTATTGTTTGAAAAATTCGGCATCCCGTCACAAATCCGGATGCTTGATTTCAACAAAGGCTCTGTCGCGGCGCAACTGGCAGAATATGCACCCGCAAAAACCGTGCCGACCTGCCGCACACCGGAAGGTGCGGTCATCGGTGAATCCATCGCCATTGCGGAAGAATTGGCGAGCCGGCATCCAACGGCCGGTCACTGGCCTGAAACGCCGCTTGCACGGGCAACCGCACGGACACTGACAGCAGAGATGCACGCCGGTTTCGCCGCGCTGCGCGAGGCCTGCCCGATGAACCTGCGTGTCGCCTATTCCGACTACCAACCTGACGATGCGGTTTTGACGGATCTGAAACGGCTTGAAACCATCTGGCGACATGCCCGTAAAACCTGCGCGCCGGATGGCCCATGGCTATGTGGCGACTATTGCATTGCCGATGCATTCTTTGCCCCCGTCGCCGCACGCATTGCCGGATACAGGTTGCCGCTTGGCCCCGATGCGCAGAAATATGTAACGGCCCATCTGGCCGATCCGGCCTTTCGTCGCTGGCGCGCCATGGGGCTGGTGCATGGCGCAACCCTGCCGTGGTACGCGCGCGACTATGCGCAGAAACCCTGGCCGGGACCACAACCCTTACCGGCACGTGTAGTCGAATCCGGCCCCGGCGAAAACAGCGTTTGTCCTTACTCTGGCAAACCTGTCAGCCATTTTCTGGAGCTGGACGGACGTGTTTTCGGATTTTGCAACGCCTTTTGCCGGGACAAGACCCTGGCCGACCCAGAAGCCTGGCCGGAATTCATGAAAATTTACCATTCGTAAACCAAGTCCGCGTTAACCCTTTTTGGCAGAGGTTGATCCGGGCATTGGAACAAAGATGGTAGCGCATGCTTATACAGTGGCATTTGACGGAATAGACGCGCGCCTGATTGATGTGCAATGCGCCGTGACACCGGGCCTGCCCAGCTTTTCCATCGTCGGGCTGCCGGACAAGGCGGTATCAGAAGCCCGTGACAGATTGCGCGCAGCACTGAGTGCAATGGCAATCGCCCTGCCCTCCAAGCGCATCACGATCAATCTTTCGCCCGCCGACATTCCCAAAGAGGGATCACACTTTGACCTGCCCATAGCGTTGGCGCTGATGGCAGCCCTGGAAATCATTCCACGCGATGAAATCGCCAATACGGTCGCCTTGGGCGAACTCTCGCTTGATGGCGCACTGATTGCCGTGCTGGGGGCCTTGCCGGCGGCCATGGCAGCGGCAGAATCCGAACGCGCCCTGATGTGCCCAAAAGCCTGTGGTCCCGAGGCCGCATGGGTGGGGGCAACACAGGTGCTTGCCCCCGGCTCATTGGCGGAAGTTGTGCGCCATTATACCGGGCAATCGCCCCTGACTCCGGCAGAACCCGGTGAAATCCAGCATGATCCCAACTGCCGTGACCTGAGCGAGGTCAAGGGGCAGGAACGCAGCAAACGGGCGTTGGAAATTGCTGCGGCAGGGCGCCACCACATCCTGATGACCGGGCCGCCCGGCGCCGGGAAATCCATGCTGGCGGCGCGATTGCCAGGCCTGTTGCCGCCCCTCAGCCCCGTTGAGGCGCTGGAAACATCAATGATCCATTCCCTGGCCGGGTTGCTGGAAGAAGGCGGCATTTCCCGTACCCGACCGTTTCGCGAACCGCACCACACCGCATCCATGGCCGCCATTGTCGGTGGTGGGCGCAGCGCCAAGCCGGGGGAAATATCACTGGCGCATAACGGCGTGCTGTTCATGGATGAATTCCCCGAATTCAACCGCGCCGTACTGGAAACCCTGCGACAGCCGATCGAGACCGGTGAAGTCACCATTGCGCGGGCCAATGCGCATGTGCGCTATCCCTGCCGGTTCATGCTGGTTGCCGCCGCCAACCCCTGCAAATGCGGCTATCTTTCCGATCCCAATCGCGCCTGCAGCCGGGCACCTCTGTGTGGCGAAGACTATCTGGGGCGGATTTCCGGCCCGATGATGGACCGGTTTGACCTGCGGCTGGAAGTGCCGCCCGTTGCCTATAGCGATCTGGAACTGCCGGAGAGCGGTGATCGTTCGGCCACGGTTGCCGCGCGGGTGGCCAAGGCCCGGACGGTGCAGGAAGAGCGTTACGCCGGAACTGGCAACATGCGATCCAATGCCGATGCGCAAGGCGATATTCTGCACGAAATCGCCACCCCGGACAGTGAGGGACAGACCCTGTTGGTCAAGGTCGCAGAACGCTTTGGGCTGAGTGCGCGCGCCTATCACCGGGTGCTGCGGGTGGCCCGAACGATTGCCGATCTTGATCACAGTGATGGCGTGCGCAAACCGCATGTGGCCGAGGCAATCAGCTATCGTCTGACCACGGCGCAAGCAACCTGATCCAGTCCGCCACATCTGCCAGAGTCTGATCCGCCTCGGGCAGCAAGCGCTGAAATATCGGCCAGACATGCGGGCGGTTATGCGCGATCCTGCACTGCACATCCACGCCCTGGCGGGAAAGGTTTCCTGCCATCGCGCGGGTGTCGTCCAGCAAAACCTCACTGTCTGAGACCGTCAGCCAAACCGGTACTGTGCCAGTATATGACGCAAAAAGCGGTGAGGCCCGCGGGTCTTCCGGTGGCTGGCCCTGCAGGTACATTTTGCGCATATCCGTGGCACGCGTGACCGGAAGAACCACCTCGCTATCGGCGTTTTCCGAAAAAGAGCCGCTGCAGAACCTGAGATCGGTCAGCGGCGAAAAGGCAAAAACACCGGCCGGTTCCGGCAAATGCCGCCTGCTGATTTCCGCCAGAAGCGCCAGTGCCAGACCGCCACCGGCACTGTCCCCACCGATAACAATCTGCCGTTTGGCAAAGCCGCGATCCAACAAGGCCTGATAGGCGGTGGTTGCATCGTCAAAGGCCGCCGGAAAGGGGTTTTCCGGTGCCAGACGATAATCAGGCAGGCAAGCCGCCAGCCCGGTCAGCCCGGACAGCTTTGCCAGCATGGCACGATGCGTGCGGGACGACCCGTAAACATAGCCGCCACCGTGAAAATAGAGGATCACCCGATCCTTCCGCGTTTCGCCGCATTTCGCCCACTGAGCCGGCACCGCATTTCCGTGCGCCGCAAGCTGGTCGGGTTGAAACCGGCTGCCCTTGGGCGGGTGAAACCAGAAGCGGGCCTTTGTCTCGAACGATTTACGCAACCTGGCCGGGTCCTTGACCCGGGCCAGAAACGGCTTTTCGAACAGGCGCAGCGCGGTATTCAACAGCGCCAGACGCAGGCTCATGCCCGCTTGTCCTCAATCACCTGCCATATGCGTTCCGCAACGTTCACCCCGTCAAAACGTTCCAGTTCCTGAATGCCGGTTGGAGATGTGACATTGATTTCCGTCAGATAATCGCCAATCACATCTATACCGACAAATATCTGGCCCTTCTCTTTCAAGAGCGGGCCAATGGCGGCGCAGATTTCCAGATCACGCGGGGTAAGGCCGGTTTTCTCGGGCCGCCCACCCACATGCATGTTCGACCGCGTCTCGCCTTTGGCCGGAACCCGGTTGATGGCACCGACGGGCTCTCCGTCAACAAGTATGATCCGCTTGTCACCATTTGACACGTCGGCCAGGAATTTCTGCGCTATCAGCGGCTCGTTGTTGATGCCGACAAACAGTTCATGCAGCGAGGTCAGGTTGCGGTCGCTCGGGTCAAGCCGGAACACACCGGCCCCGCCGTTACCGTATAGCGGCTTCAGGATGATATCACCGTGTTTTTCCTTGAAGGCGCGAATTACATCCAGATCGCGGGCAATGACTGTTGGCGGCGTCAGATCCGGAAATTCCAGCACCAGCAGTTTTTCGGGATAATTCCGCACCCAGAAAGAATCATTCACGACCAGCGTCTTGTGCCGGACCATGTCCAGCAGATGCGTTGTGGTGATATAGCCCATATCAAACGGCGGATCCTGTCGCAGCCAGACGACATCCCAATCTGCCAGATCAATATCCTGTTCCGTCCCCAGACTGAAATGATTGCCCTTTTCACGCCGCACGGCCAGCGGCCAGCCGCGCGCCATGATCCGCCCTTCCCGAAACGAGAGCTTGTCCGGCGTATAGTAAAACAGTTCGTGGCCACGCGCTTGTGCCTCTTCCGCCAGGCGGAATGAACTGTCAGCCTCAATGTCAATCCGGTCAATCGGATCCATCTGGAATGCGACTTTCAATGGCATTGGCTTCCCCTTTGCTGCGTCCCCTACATGACAAAGGATCGCGCAAGGTTCAATGGCCAGCCGTCAGCCCAGATCAAAAGCGTTCTCAAGAATTCTTGTCCTGCCGTGGCCGTCAACCAGGGCCGCATCAAAGCGAGCCTCGGTATCCTGGCCATCGGGTTCCGTTGCCAGGAATTCGGCCGCCGCACCGGTGATCCGCTGCATCTGGCGCCGGCCCAGCCGTTCGGCCGCTGCTGCAAAGCTCCTGCTTTTCTTGACTTCGACAAAAACGACACAGGCACCGGTTCGGGCAATCAGATCAACCTCACCAGCTTTTCCCCGCCAGCGGCGTGCCAGAATCTGGTAACCGCGCCGGATATACGTCCGCTCGACCGCCTGTTCAGCGCTTAGCCCGCTAAAAAACGCAGTTTGCCCCCGATGGCTTCTTGTGAGGCCGACTTGCTGTTCCATATTAATCCCTCTGGTCAGCCGACAGTTTCAGAGCCATCTGGTAGACGACCCTTTTAGGTTGCGAAAAGCTTTGCGAGACCAGCGCCGCCGCATCCTTGACCGACATTGTTTTCATGGCACTGCGCAGGGCCTCTTCCAGTGTTTCCGTCTGAACCGCCTGATCCGACAACCGGTCAACCAGCACGACAACTTCGCCTTTTACCGACCGCCCCGCGAAAGCCTCCGCAAGTTCTTTCAGGCTTCCGCGCACCGTTTCTTCAAACCGTTTCGTCAGTTCCCGGCAAACCACGGCTTGCCGGTCTTCGCCAAAGCATTGCACAAGATCAACTAACAGTTTGTGAACACGTTTCGGGGATTCATACAGCACGACAGTTGCCGGTACCTGTGCCAGTTCCTTCAGGGTTTTCACCCTCTGCCCCTTGCCGGTCGGGGCAAACCCCGCAAACAGAAAGCGGTCTGTCGGCAATCCCGACACGGTCAGTGCGGCCAGGACGGCCGATGGGCCCGGTGCTGCGAAAACCGGCATGCCCGCCTCAATCGCAGCACGCCCCAGGGCAAAGCCCGGATCCGCAACCAGGGGTGTACCCGCCTCAGAGGCATAGGCCACCGATTTTCCTTCGGCCAGGTAACGCATCAGACGCGGGCGGCGTTCCGCACCGTTATGATCATGATAGGCCACCAGCGGGCGCCCTTCCAGCGCAATGCCATGGATCTCCATCAGGTGGCGAATGGTGCGGGTATCTTCGGCAGCAATGACATCGGCAGATGCCAATATGTCCAGCGCCCGCAGGGTAATATCGCGGGCAGCCCCGATGGGGGTCGACACAAAATACAGACCGGCGGACAATGGCTTCTTTTCATAATTCATCTTCTGGAGTCTTTCCTGCCGTTTACTATTGGCGTTCAACCGCTTAACCTTTGCGCATTGTGAATCTTTACCGTGCGACCAAATGAGGACTGACCCATGTTTGCCGTTTTGAGTGCTGCCCGCAAGTCGCTGGGCCTGATCGCCATCCTTTTTTCAATACTCTTTCTGGCAGCTTGCCAGGATATTGTCACGACAGGAGGAGGCCCGTCGATAAATACCAGGGCGCCGGTTCCCGTTGCACTGCTTGTTCCCGGAGGTTCCGGACAGGCCGGCGATGACATTCTGGCGCGAAGCCTGGAAAATGCAGCCCGTCTGGCAATTGCCGATCTGGATGGAATCAAGATCGACCTGCGTGTGTACAACACGGCCGGACAGCCCGGACAGGCCGCCGCAATGGCAACACAGGCGGTCAACGACGGAGCCAAGATCATTCTGGGGCCGGTTTTTGCCGAATCCGCCAATGCGGCGGGGCTGGCGACAGCCAAGCGCAACGTGAATGTGTTGGCTTTCTCAAACAATCCGGCGATAGCCGGCGGCAACGTCTTTGTGCTGGGAAATACCTACCAGAACACCGCAAACCGGCTGGTTGGCTATGCCAAACGGCAGGGAAAATCCAGCATCATGATCGTCCATGCCCGCAATACTTCGGGCGAGTCCGGACGTGACGCGATCAAGGCTGCGATTGCCAGACGCGGCGCGCGGTTGGCCGCAATTGTCAGTTATGAATTTTCACAGAACGGCGTCATAAATGCCGTTCCTGAAATTGCCCGCACGGCCAAAAGCTCTGGCGCTCAGTCCGTCTTTTTCACCGCTGACACAGCGGGGGCCCTACCGTTTCTGGCGCAGCTTCTTCCCGAGAAAGGTCTGAATTCGGCAACAACACAGTTTATCGGCCTGACCCGCTGGGATATTCCATCATCAACGCTGTCCATGCCTGGCGTTCAGGGCAGTTGGTTTGCTCTGCCCGATCCGGCGCGTTCGGCACAGTTCCGTGCCCGCTATTCAAGCGCATACGGCGAGGCACCACATCCGATTGCCGGGCTTGGTTATGACGGGATCGCCGCAATCGGAGCCTTGGTAAAAGCCGGAAAATCGAACGCGCTGACAAAGGCCGCACTGACGCAAGGTTCCGGCTTTTCCGGCGTGTACGGCATTTTTCGCCTGCGCCCGGACGGTACAAATGAACGTGGTCTGGCCGTCGCCCAGATCCAGAATAATCAGGTTGTTGTGATTGACCCTGCCCCAAGAAGCTTTGGTGGCGCCGGATTCTGATCCGGCTGCCACGCCGCAAACCTCACATGGTTTGATCTGTCCGCCAGCGGATATTTTTGACGTGCCTGCCGTTCGGGCATCCTTGGCAGAGAGCCTTGCCGCGGCCAAAGACGGGCGCGCCATCCGGGCAACGACGGTGGCAACCCTGAAAAAGGCGCGCACATGCGGCAATGCCGCCATAGATGCGGCCTTTGCTGCCAAACCTTTTGCAGCGCATGAGGCCACCCGTTCCTATAGCTATCTGACCGATTGTATTGTGCAGACAGTACTGGATGTCGCAACAACGCAGTTGCATCCCGTAGCCGCACCAACCGAAGGCGAAAGGCTGGCGATCATTGCCGTCGGAGGGTACGGTCGCGGCGAAATGGCCCCGCATTCCGACGTCGACCTGTTGTTTCTGACTCCCTACAAGATCACACCCTGGGCGGAAAGCGTCATTGAATCCATGCTCTATATGCTATGGGATCTGCGCCTGAAAGTTGGTCACGCCAGCCGTACACTGGCTGACTGCATCAGACTGGGACGCGAGGATTACACCATCCGCACTGCCCTTTTGGAGCATCGCTTTCTGGGCGGGGACGTCGATCTGACCGATGAGCTGGACAAAAAGCTGTGGCAGGATCTGTTCCAGAATACCGGCGCCGAGTTCATCGAGGCCAAACTCGCCGAACGAACCGAGCGGCACAAGAAACAGGGCGGTCAACGCTATGTGGTGGAACCCAACGTCAAGGAAGGCAAAGGTGGGCTGCGTGATCTGCAATCGCTGTTCTGGATCACAAAATACATCTACCACGTCGAAGACGTGGCCGATCTGGTGCCCAAAGGCGTGTTTACCCAAGAGGAATTCAACCAGTTTGATGCGGCTGAAAACTTTCTCTGGGCTGTGCGATGCCATCTGCACCTGATCACCGGGCGCGCCATGGACCAGTTGACATTTGACCTGCAGGTCGAGGTGGCGGCGCGCATGGGCTACAGCGACCGGACCGGCCGCCGCGCGGTTGAGTTTTTCATGCAGGACTATTTCCGCCATGCCACCCGCGTAGGTGAATTGACGCGCATCTTTCTGACAGCACTTGAGGCAAGCCATGCAAAACCGGAACCACGCCTGCTGCGGTTCTTTCGCCGCAAAAAACGCGCCAAGGCCGGGTACGCCATCCTGCAAAACCGCCTGACGGTAGAAAATGAAAAGACATTCCTGGCCGACAAGATGAACTTGCTGCGGTTGTTCGAGGAGGCCCTGCGCACCGGCACGCTGATTCATCCGGATGCCATGCGGCTGGTCTCTGCACATCTCGATCTGATTGACGACGACATGCGTTCCGACAAGGAAGCCACCCGCATTTTCCTTGATCTGATGCTGAAACACGGCAATCCGGAACGCGCCCTGCGGCGAATGAACGAACTGGGCGTATTGGCGGCTTTCATCCCCGAGTTCGAACCGATCGTGGCGATGATGCAATTCAACATGTATCATCAATATACCGTCGATGAACACACCATCCAATGCGTCTCAACGCTGGCCCAGATCGAGCGCGAAGAACTGGTGGAACAACTGCCGATCGCCTCGGGTATTCTGAAAGGAGAGGTCAACCGAAAGGTTCTTTACCTGGCCGTTCTGCTGCACGATATCGGCAAGGGTCGCGAAGAGGATCATTCTGTCCTGGGGGGCCGGATTGCCCGCAAGGTTGCAACGCGTCTCGGGCTGAAACCCGACGAGGTCGAAACCGTCGAGTGGCTGGTGCGCAATCATCTGCTGATGTCCGACACAGCCCAGAAACGCGATATTTCAGATCCACGTACGGTGCGCGGCTTTGCCAAGGCAGTCAAAACCAAAAAGCGGTTGGATCTGCTGACGGTTCTGACTGTCTGCGACATTCGCGGCGTTGGGCCCGGCACCTGGAACAACTGGAAAGCCATGCTGTTGCGCCAGTTGCATCGTGATACCGAAACAACACTGGAAAAAGGATTGGAGGCCATCAACCGTTCCGCCCGCGAATCCGAGGCAAAAAAGGCGCTACGTGCCGCGCTGTCAGACTGGGATTCCAAAGAGCTGAAACAGGAGATTGCGCGGCATTACAGCGCCTATTGGCAAGGCCTGCCCACCGAAGCACAGATCGTGTTTGCGCGGCTGCTCAAGGATCTTCCTGAAAATGAGGTGGCGATCGACCTGAACCCGGATCCGGAGCGCGATGCGACGCGCGCCAGCTTCGCGCTGGCCGACCACCCTGGGATTTTCTCGCGCCTTGCCGGGGCATTGGCCCTGGTCGGGGCAAATGTCGTGGATGCACGCACCTACACAACCAAGGACGGTTACGCGACTGCGGTTTTCTGGATTCAGGACAGCGATGGCACCCCCTATGCCATTTCCCGGCTGCAACGCCTGCACAAGATGATACTGAAAACGCTGCAGGGCGAAATCATTGCCCGAGATGCACTTTCCTCGCGTGACAAGCTGAAGAAACGCGAGCGCGCCTTTCGTGTCCCCACCACCATCAGCTTTGATAATGAAGGATCAGAAATCTATACCATTATCGAGGTCGATACCCGTGATCGTCTGGGGTTGCTTTATGATCTGACGCGAACCCTTGCCAACAGCAACATCTATATCGCCAGTGCGGTGATCGCGACCTATGGCGAACAGGCTGTCGATACCTTTTATGTCAAGGACATGTTCGGCCTGAAACTGCACAGCAAGGAACGCCAGAAAGCCTTGGAAAGACGCCTGATCGAGGCCATTGAGCAGGGCGCGGAAAGGGCGCGGTCATAATGAGCAGCCCGCCAAAAGCATCAGGCGAAAATGCCCCACAGCATCACAAAATGATCAGCGGCTTCTTTACCGTTGGCGGCTGGACCCTGCTGAGCCGGCTTCTGGGGTTTGTCCGGGATGTGCTGATTGCCGCCTACCTGGGCACCGGGTCGGCGGCACAGGCCTTTATCATCGCCTTTTCCCTGCCCAACCTGTTTCGCCGCTTTTTTGCCGAAGGCGCCTTCAACATGGCCTTCGTCCCCATGTTCTCGAAGAAACTCGAATCCGGCGATGACCCACTGGGATTTGCGCGGGATGCCTTTTCCGCATTGGCAACTGTTCTGATCGTTCTGACGGGCATTGCCATGGTCGCCATGCCCTGGCTGGTTCTGGCAATGGCCAGCGGGTTTGCCGGGGATGAACGCTTTGACCTTGCGGTCGACTACGGGCGCATTGCTTTTCCCTATATCCTGTTCATTTCGCTTGCCGCACTGCTGTCAGGTGTGTTGAACGCGGCGCACCGCTATGTTGCCGCCGCCGCCGCCCCTGTTCTGTTGAATGTCATTTTCATATCAGCCCTGCTGGTGGCGCCGATGGCCGGGCTTGATATTGGCCGCACCATCACCTGGATGGTGCCCCTGGCTGGCATGGCACAGCTGGCCCTGGTCTGGACCGCAGCAAAACGCGCGGGGTTTGCACTGATCCCCCGATGGCCGCGTATGACCAGCGATCTGAAACGCCTGGCAATCATCGCCGCACCGGCCGCCCTTGCCGGCGGTGTTGTGCAGATCAACCTTTTAATCGGCCGGCAGGTTGCCAGCCAGTTTGATGCAGCCGTGGCCTGGTTGTACAATGCCGACCGGCTCTACCAGTTGCCACTGGGCGTGGTTGGCATCGCTGTCGGAATTGTCCTGCTGCCGGAACTGTCGCGGCGTTTGCAGGCGGGTGACACCAATGGCGGGCAACAGGCGCTGAGCCGTGCCGCCGAAATATCGCTGGCGCTGACGCTTCCGGCCGCTGTGGCACTGATTGTGGTGCCACAGCCGCTGGTCGAGGTTCTGTTTCAGCGCGGAAAATTCGGCCCCCAAGACACAATAGCCACGGCTGCGGCGGTTGCCATTTATGGGCTGGGCCTGCCGGCTTTCGTGTTGCAGAAGGTATTCCAGCCGCTGTTTTTCGCGCGTGAAAATACCCGAACGCCATTTTACTATGCGCTTTGTGCAATGTTGGTAAACGCGGCCCTTGCCGTGGGGCTGGCCCCCTTTATCGGCTATCTCGCCGCTGCGATCGGCACCAGCTTTTCAGCCTGGGCCATGGTGCTGCTGCTCTGGCGTGGTACGCGGCCCATGGGCATAGCCGCGCGGTTGGACCAGCGTTTTCAGAGCCGGTTGCCGCGGATCCTGCTTGCATCTGTCCTGATGGGTATATGCCTGTATATCGCACAACTGGTTCTGCGTCCGGTTTTTGCCCTGCCCGGCTGGCGCTATCTGGCCCTGATCGCGCTGGTTGTAACCGGCGCCGGCAGCTATTTCGGGCTGGGGCAGATGGTTGGCGCGTTTCGCCTGTCGGATTTCCGCGCCAGCCTGCGTCGTGGCTAGGGCGTAGGTCTTAACGCTTGCGCAGCCGGGCAAGCAGATGCGACCACCCCCCGGGACTGACGATAAAAGACAGCAGGAATCCGGTGGCAAAACCCGCCAAATCCGCCACCCAGTCGTTACGCCCGCCAAACAGAATTCCAAACACCAGCTGAATGAACAGCAAGAACCCGATCAGCGTAAAGGCGCGGTATTTATTGGCCCCCTTTGCCGCCAGATTGACCCACAGCAGAAAGGTAAAGGCACCGATCAGGCCATAGACTGCCGGGAAACCGCCAACCAGTGCCCGAGGATCCTGTGTCAGCAATCCATAGGCAAGTGCGCCCATGATCGCCGAGGCAAAAAATACCAGAAGCACGGCCCAGGGGCGAAACACTTCGCCCACGGTTTTGCCCAACGCCAACAGAAACACCACGACGAAAAGTGCCTGGGTAAAGGTAAAATGGACAAACGGATAGGTTACAAAACGCACAAGCTGATCCGGCGGAACCTGCCCGGTTTTGATCATCCAGCGCAGTATATCACCGGAAAAGCCATAATCACGTATTGCCGTCAGTCGCCAGCCGATGGCTTCCGGGCCACCAATCAGCCCTGCTCTGCCCAGGCTGAAAAATCCTTCGATGCCGGCAATGATCATGACGAGCGCGACGACAACCGGCGGCAGGGGGTTGATCGGGGGCGCATTGGGGTTCTGATGCATACTGCTCTGCTCCATTTTTCGGCCATTCGGTTGACGACCCTTGCCCGCATGGGTAAGCGAAGCAGACAAGAATATCCAGACGGAGTATGCATCATGGCTGACGCGGTCCAAACGCCTCAGATCGAAACAGGCAAGTTCACCCCCAGGGTTTTTTCAGGAATTCAGCCCTCGGGCGGTTTGACACTGGGCAACTATCTGGGGGCCATCAAGCGTTTTGTCGAAATGCAGGAGAGCGGAATCGAAACCGTCTATTGCATTGTCGATCTGCATGCGATCACCGTCTGGCAGGATCCGGACAAACTGCGCCATGCCACGCGTGAACTGTGTGCTGGCTATATCGCCGCCGGTCTGGACCCCCAAAAATCCATCCTGTTCAATCAGAGCCAGGTTTCCGCCCATGCCGAACTGGGCTGGGTGTTCAGCTGCGTTGCCCGCATCGGCTGGCTGAACCGGATGACACAATTCAAGGACAAGGCCGGCAAGAACCGTGAAAACGCCAGCGTCGGGCTGTTCAGCTATCCGACGCTGATGGCGGCGGACATTCTGCTGTATCATGCAACCCATGTGCCGGTTGGCGAAGATCAGAAGCAGCATCTTGAACTGACCCGCGACGTTGCCGCCAAATTCAACCACGATTTCAAGACCGATTTTTTCCCACTGCCTGAACCGGTCATCGAAGGCGTCGCCACCCGGGTCATGTCCCTGCGCGACGGCAGCAAGAAAATGTCGAAATCCGATCCCAGCGACATGAGCCGGATCAACATGACCGACGACGCCGACACAATTGCCAAAAAGATCCGCAAGGCAAAAACCGACCCGGACGCGTTGCCCTCCGAGGCAGAGGGGCTGAAAGAGCGCCCGGAAGCAAAGAACCTCGTCAGTATTTATGCCTCGCTGGCAGATATGTCGGTCAATCAGGTTCTGGCGGAAGTCGGCGGCAAACAGTTTTCCGCGTTCAAGCCGATGCTGAGCGAACTTGCCGTTGCAAAGCTGTCGCCGATCTCTGCAGAAATGGACCGCCTGATGCAGACACCTGACGAGATTGACAAAATCCTGCGCAACGGTGCCGACAAGGCGCGCGCCATCGCCAGCCCCATTCTCGACAAGACACTGGAGATCGTCGGCATGGTGCGTTGATGCACATATACTGCGCCTGAGCGGCCTTTTCTGTTTTCCGTTGCATCGCCATATTGGCCAATGACCCT
>JALSRG010000027.1 GCA_026984915.1 Marinosulfonomonas sp.
AAGCGACAAGAAGGCCCAGGACATTCTGTTCAGACAGAAGCCCTGACTCCACCCGTTGAGTCTAGGGCGTAGACCTATAAACCCTGCACCGCTGGCGGGATTGTCGCGAAATATCAACGGCTTGGGGTGCGCGGGAAATAGTGGTTCTATTTTCAAGCGCCCCAAGCCGTTGAGGTGAAGTGACAATCCCGTCCTTCGGATTTGGCGGATTTTCCCCGTGAGAACACCTTAACTCGCTGATAATCAACCAGATTACGGCACTTGTTAAGCTATCCTCACAGGTAAAATCTGCCAAACCAGTGGTGCAGGATTTATAGGTCTACGCCCTAGCGTATCCACAGGTTTTCGCGCCGGATGCGGTTGCGGATCATCTGCTCTCGTCTCGGCAGGTTATCGCGGTCAAACAACGCGCGCACCCGTGCGCCCCGCTTTTGATAGACAAGGCGGCGGATGGCCTCATTCTGCTTGATCACTTTCTTGATCCGGTTGGGGGCTATCACCCGTTCCAGCGTTTCGACCACCTGGTCGCTCTCACGCGCATAGAGCAGTGGCAGGGCCCGGTAATGGCAACTTATATCGCCGTCCAGCCCATCCAGTTCCGGCCCGGGCCGCCCACCACCAGAAGCGTGAATAACAAGTGGCAGCGCCACCTGATCAAGCCAGGGATCGAGCGACTGGCAAACCAGTTCCTCTGGTGGGTTATCACGAATTTCCAGGGCATATTCTGTGAACCGGCGTCCGAATTCAGCCGGGCTGCGATGGAAAAACCACCCCGCATTGAAATACAGATAGCGCTGCCAGTATTCATCCGGCTGGCTGGTATCCAGTGAACTGGCGAATTCCAGCCCGAAACGTTCATAGAGTGATTGCCAGATCCGGGTATATCCGGGGCCATAGAGCTCAGGCACCGGCCAGGTGCCGGTGCGCCGCATGGACGCGGCAGGGCGATCAAAATCAAACGCCACACCGGCCAGCGAGCCAGTGATCAGCGTGTCCGTATCAAAAAACACGAAAGGCTCGGATTCCGGCAGAACCTTCAGCCCCTCGATCTTGTTGCCATAGGGGTAGGAACCGCCAAAATGGACACTGTCAAAAGGCCGGATTTCCGCCCCCAGATCTGCCAGCAGCGAGCGCACATCGTCGTTCATGCGCGGATCATCCGGCCATTTCAGCCCCGGCTGTGGTTCGCCGATAATCAGCCGACCATTGAAATCCGGGTTGCTTTCACGAAAGGAGGCCGCGAAGATCACAGCCTCATACTGCAAACGGCCGCGCTGCCCGATCACCAAAACATTGTATGGCAGTTTGTTATTGTGCTTTGCGACCATATGAAGCCTGCCCGTTCCCCGGATAAAACCACTATAGGGCCGGTTGCACAGGTTCAACAGCCCGGAGTGGAAGCCACGAGAAAAGGAGCAGAGATGAGGCAAACAGGTTTCACCATTGCAACCGCGTGCACTGCACTGTTGGCGTCAATAATGGCGTTGCCTGTTGTGGCGGCACCTTTCACCACTGCGGCTGAAGTCAAACCCATTTTGGACGCCACCCGCCGCAACTGGGTTGCGCTGCGCGAATACGGCGGCAAGGATTTGCTGTATTTTACCCAGCTTGAGGCCTGGCGCTGCGGTCTTTCAGAAATCCGCTATGCGGTTAACGGCGGCCCTGAACAGCCCTATCAGGCGGAACCCTGCCACACGGAAACGGGCCAGCCCAACGCAATGACCCTGAAAGGGCATCTGCCCTTTGTCGAATTTCCGCCCGGAACCGTGCAATCGGTAGTCGTGCGTTTGATCTATGATGATGGTACAACCGATCAGGCAGAATTCAGACGTGGCGAGATACTGATGCCATAACCCGAGCGAGGATCAGACCGGCAGCATTTCCATCGTCTCGGGTGGCGGCTCTGTCGCCCCTGTCATGAATGAAACGGCATCCGACATTCTGAATTTCTTCGGATCTATCACACATAGCCGGCGGCCCAACCTGTGGATATGAATGCGATCGGCCACTTCAAACACATGCGGCATATTGTGAGAGATCAGGATGATCGGCATGCCTCTTGCCTTGACGTCGAGCATAAGTTCGAGCACCCGGCGCGATTCCTTGACGCCCAATGCCGCTGTCGGCTCATCCATGATGATCACCCGCGACCCAAAGGCCGCGGCCCGCGCCACGGCGACGCCTTGCCTCTGGCCGCCAGAAAGAGTTTCCACCGTCTGGCTGATGTTCTGAATGGTCATCAGGCCCAACTCGCTCAGCTTGTCGCGGGCGCGGCGTTCCATTTCGGCCCTGTCAAGCTGGCGCAGCAGGCGCCCGCGCAGGCCGGGTTTGCGCAACTCGCGCCCCAGGAACATGTTGTCGGCAATCGACAGGGCCGGTGACAGGGCCAGATTCTGATAGACGGTCTCTATCCCGGCGTGGCGTGCATCGAGCGGCGACTGGAACTGGACTTCTTTGCCATCCAGGTAGATCTTGCCCTCGTCCGGTTTCAATGCGCCGGACATGGCCTTGATCAGAGTGGATTTTCCGGCACCGTTGTCGCCAATCACCGCCAGGATTTCACCGGGGTACAGATCAAAATCACAGTGATCCAGCGCCGTCACCCGACCAAAGCGTTTTACCAGTTGGCGCGTTTGCAAAATTGGCCTGGTCATTGTGCAATCCTCCGGATCCACTGATCAATGGCCACCGCCGAGATGATCAGCATTCCGATCAGCATATAGGTCCATTGCGGATCGGTGCCCACCATGCGCAGCCCCAGTGAAAACACCCCAACGATCAGCGCGCCAAACAGGGTGCCAAGAATGGAGCCACGACCGCCAAACAGTGAAATGCCGCCTATGACCACAGCGGTTATGGATTCGATATTGGTCAGTTGCCCCGAGGTTGGCGATATAGAGCCGATCCGGCCGATCAGCACCCATCCCGCCAGCCCGCAGATCAACCCGGCTAATGCGTAAACGGAAACCAGCACCCGTTTCGTGCGCACGCCCGAAAGTTCGGCCGCATCCGGATCATCGCCAACCGCATAAACATAGCGGCCCCAGGCGGTCTGCTTGAGAACATAGGCAAGCCAAAGCACCAGCAACAGCATCGCAATCACGCCATAGGTGAAAACAGCCCCGCCAATTTTCACCTTCTCGCCGAAAAACTGCAGGATTGGCGCTTGGGCGGCAATATCCTGCGAGCGGATCGTTTCATTGGCCGAATAGAGAAAATTGGCCGCCAGAAATATCTGCCAGGTGCCCAGTGTCACGATAAACGGCGGCAAGCGCATAAAGGCCACGAGTACGCCGTTGATCGTGCCCATCAGCGTTCCGGCCGCCAGCCCCAGCAGCACGGAGATGCCGGCAGGAATACCGTAGTGAAAGGTAAACTGCCCCATGATCACGGAGGAAAACACCATGATCGCCCCCACCGAAAGGTCGATACCCGCCGTCAGAATGACAAGCGACTGGGCGGCAGCAACGATCCCCACCACCGCGACCTGTTGCAGGATCAGCGTAAGCGCGAAGGGCGAGAAGAACTTGCCACCTAGCAAGGCGCCAAAGACAATGATGGCCAGAACCAGAACGATCAGCGGCACTGCGGCCGGGGTTTGGTGCAGCCAATGTTGCAGCGCGCCCAGAAAACCACGGTTTCCATCCGAAAAATCGGCGATTGCCTCTGCGGTTTCGTTCGAAACCTCTGCCTCCTGCCCCTCCATGCGCATGGTCATGGCCCTCTTCCTTCGGTCTCAGAAGGGGGCGATACCAATGTACCGCCCCTCTTGCCCTCAGTTTGATTTACGCACTCATGTTTCAGAGGTCGCAATCACCCCCAGCATAGGTCCATACCTTTGGCGGTATCAATCGATTCCACGCCCTCGACCGGCTTGTCGGTCACAAGCGACACACCGGTATCAAAAAAGGATTTTCCGGGTGTCGGTTTCGGTTTCTCGCCCGTGTCCGCCCATGTCTTGATCGCCTCGATCCCGAGTGCTGCCATCAACAGCGGATATTGCTGAGATGTGGCACCGATCACACCTTCCTTGACGTTTTGCACACCGGGGCACCCTCCATCAACAGAGACGATCAGCACGTCACCTTCGCGGCCAATGGCCTTGAGCGCCTCAAACGCCCCAGCAGCTGCCGGCTCGTTGATCGTGTAGATCACATTGATCATCGGATCCTTGGCCAGCAGGTTTTCCATGGCCTTGCGGCCGCCCTCTTCGTTGCCTGCGGTAACGTCATGCCCGACAATGCGCGCATCCGTTTCATCGCCCCATTTGTTCGGATCACCCAGATCAATGCCAAAGCCCTGCAGGAAGCCCTGATCGCGCAAGACACCGACCGAGGGCTGACTGACAGCCAGATCAAGCATACCGATCTTGGCATTGGCCGCAGCGTCCCCCAGACTTTTTGCCGCCCATTCGCCGATCAGTTCCCCGGCCAGAAAGTTATCGGTGGCAAAAGTAGCGTCGGCGGAATCAATGGGCTCAAGCGGTGTATCCAGCGCGATCACCAGAAGCCCGGCATCACGGGCCTGCTGCACGGCGGGCACAATGGCCTTGGTGTCAGAGGCGGTGATCAGAATGCCTTTTGCGCCGTCGGCAATGCATGTTTCAATGGCCGCAACCTGGCTTTCATGGTCGCCATCCACCTTGCCGGCATAGCTTTTCAGGGAAATGCCCAGTTCATTTGCCTTGGCTGTGGCCCCCTCTTTCATCTTTACAAAGAACGGGTTGGTGTCGGTTTTGGTGATCAGGCAGGCGCTGATACCTTCTGCCATGGCTGCCGATGACAAGGTGACAAGCCCAACCGCACAACCTGCTAATAGTCTTTTCATGATTATTCCTCCCAGATGAGGCACCGTCTTTATGTCAGGCGCCCTTGCTTGGCCGCAACACATGCAGCCCCTGCACCTACTAGACCCGAATCGCCCGCCAGGTGTCAATTAATAAATCCACTTGATTTATTAATTCGCTTCCGCTCATAGTCCCGAGCCAGCACAACAAGGAAATCAGAGGACCGCGCGCAGTTTGAAACCCGATTCCGACGATCATGTCCTGCCCGAAGGCATCAACCAGACCGGTGTGCGCAATCACAACGAAAGGCTGGTTCTGTCGGTGATACAGCGTCACGGCGCCATGGCCAGTTCTCAGGTCGCCAAGCGTACCAGCCTTTCGGCGCAAACTGCCTCGGTCATCATACGTGCGCTGGAACGTGACGGCTTGCTGAGCCGCGGCGAGCCCACCAAGGGGAAAGTTGGCAAGCCATCTGTTCCGATCCATCTCAATCCGGACGGTGTGCTTGCCTTTGGGCTGAAGATAGGACGGCGCAGCAGCAGCCTCATTCTGATGGATTTCACCGGCACAATCCGGGCTCAGCGCAAAACCACCTATAACTACCCCACCCCGAAAGTGATCCGTGCCTTCATCAATTCGGAACTGTCCTCTCTGATGGCGGGGCTTTCAACCGCACAGACAGACCGCCTGTCCGGCATTGGTGTCGCCGCCCCCTATGAACTGTGGAACTGGCTGGATGTGGTGAATGCACCCAAGGAGGAAATGAATGAATGGCGCGCCTTTTCCTTTTCCGAAGTGATTGGTGAACTGACGGATATACCCGTCTATGTCGGCAATGACGCCACGCTGGCCTGCAATGCGGAACTGGTCTTTGGCAAGCGGCGCAGCTTTGCGGATTTTGCCTATTTCTACGTTGGCTCATTTGTTGGCGGGGGGATTGTTCTGAACAACCGCGTTTATGCCGGCAAGTCGGGAAATGCAGGGGCGTTCGGCACGCTGCCGGTACGCGACACCGCCAAAAAAAATCATCAACTGATCCACAATGCCTCAATTTATGTGCTGGAGCGCAAGCTGGCGGAATCCGGCATTGCCTCAAATACATTGTGGCAGGAGCAGGCGGACTGGTTCGGATTTGAACCGGCGCTACAGGAGTGGCTGAGGCTGACGGCCCGGCATTTGGCCACCGCAAGTATTGCCGCCTGTTCTGTGATTGATTTTAGCAGCGTGATTGTTGACGGCGGCTTTCCCGAAACAGTGCGTGCGCGTCTTTGCGAACTGGTCAATCAGGAAATCCGCAAGGTCGACACCCAGGGGATTGTCCCGCCAAGGGTGCTGAGTGGCTCCATAGGCCGTCAGGCCGGGGCCATCGGTGCGGCCTATCTGCCGGTTTCTTCCAGGTATCTTCTTGGCGGCAGCCCGTTTGCCTAGAGTCAGGAGCTGTTAATCCTGCACCTAGGGAACAAGAAACTTCACGCCATCAATCTGTGTGATCGTTTTTACATCCTGGTCATAAACGCCAGTCATTGCTTCTATCACGTCTTTCGTCCAGCCCGGCAGGTCTATTTCTTCCTCCACTTCCTCTGGCAATACGAACTTTTCAAGAAACCTCTCTTTCACCCGTCCCCGCTGGCCATCGTCCAGGCCGGGATGCTTGTCCAGAAATTTCTTGAGCCGCTGAAACCCTTCCGGAGCCATGATTCTCTCGATGATATCCAGCTCGCCCGAAAAACGTGTGTCCTTGGAAAGGGCCGTTACCTCCTGCAACACTCTGGCCCAGATGATCGGTGTATCCTCGTTGCACCAGACAGTCATCGGCGTGTCAGGGCAGGCCGCGCGTATTCGTTGAATGACATCGGACCAGCGGATCTTTCCGAGATCTATCCGGCCAAAAAAATCCGCATAGGTTTTTTGTGTCTGTTCATGAAAAACACGCGGCACAAAAACGGCCGGGTTGCTGATGCCGAGGAAAAGCTCGCAGGGATTGGCCGGGAACAGATTGCGCAGACGGGCGATGTTGGTGCCGGCATTGCCGTAAAACTCGGATTTGTGCAAAATCCAGGCGGGGATTCCCATGAATTTGCTGTTTGAAAGAATGAGGCGCTTTATCTTGTGCCGGCCCGTGATGCTGGTCAGCAATTCCTTTTGCTGCTTGTCCGAAGGCACCGCGCCATCGAGTTTGCGCAACAGCGCACTCATGGCGGCGCGATAGGCTTTCGGGCGCGGGACCATCACGCTCTGTTCCGCCAGCATCGCCGCGTCTTTGCGCAAGGACCATATCAGCAGATCATCGTCCGTGTGCGGCGCGCCCAGGTGGTAGACAATCGTGGTATCAGAAGGCATCGTTACCCTTTTTCGGCTTTGTCCGGTGCAACCCTATCACGTCTGGCGCGATCGTTTCCATTGGTCTGGTTGCATCATTCAGCAATTCGCTTCAACAGGTTACTGAAAAAGGCGTCTTCGCGCTGATTCAGAACATACCGGCACACCCGGGCCGCCAGATCAGGCCGCCCCCTGTTCAACGCCAGATTGGCCAACTCACGCTGGTAGCGGGGAAAATCGCGCCTTTTTCTTAAAAAGCCGTAAAATGCCCTCTCATCCAACTCGCCGGCAATTGCCCGGCGTGCAATATCCTGCAAAACGCCCATCTGAGCCAGCGACGAGCCAAGACGATGCCCCAGCAGCGGGCAACGCCAGTGTTTCACATTCTCGCCCGTAAATCGGGCGGCGTGGGCGGCGTCAGCCACAACATAAGGATCAAACATCAGATGTACCTTGTCCGCCTGCCGGCTGCTTAGGGCCGCATCGCCGTAAGGGCCGCTGAAATCGCGCCCCCAAGCGTTTTTGTACCGCTTTTCCCAAGGGACAACAGATTTGTCCAATGTCGATTGCGGACTGATCACAAATACGGTGGCGCCCGGTGCGGCCGCCGAATAGGCCGCCGCCGCATAGCCGCCCATGGATGCACCATAAAACACCACCCGCCTGAAACCCCTGAAAAACCCGCTGTCCCGCAACCGGTCGAATTCGTCGCAGACGGCCTTGTCGCGAAACCACGTCCAGCCATTGGCCATGACACCAAGCATCGACCAGCCCTGCGCCTTGATGAATTCAAACCCCCAAGGGCGGCGATCCTCGCGCTTGGTCATCGCAATATCGAGGTTGTCAAAGGTGACAACCAATGTGTCACCGCGCGGGACATACAGAAAAGAGTGATCTTGGCAATCGGTGAAAAAACCTTTCCTTCCAGCCAGTTCTCTTGCGATCTTCGACCATTCTCCGGCAGCTTCCGGTTTTGGCTCCACCGACAGGATTGCCAGACCGGGTTGGCCGGGTGTTGGCACGACAAGCGTGTTGCATCCGCCATATTTATTCAAAAAAGGATAGCTGCCCGACCCTTTGCGCACCTCGATCACAAGGCGGCTCTGGCCATGCAGGGCAACGCCCAGAAAGTGCCTGAGCCCGGAAATCTTGTGATGCGTTCCGAAACCGTCCAGCGCGGCAATGACATCATAGGGCTGAACCAGCCGCCGGGCCGCGACAGTCCGGATGGCATTTTCAGCCACGCCTTTTTCGCGGGCTTTATCAATATATGCCGCCACGTCCTTTTCCGGCATTTCCGAGAACCGGCCGTTCTGATTCAGCCCGATCAGATCAATCCGGCAGCCGTAACGCTGATGAAGGGCAATGGCCAGATCGACAGCCTTGCCATTGATATCGGCAAAACTGTCAACTTCATCGCGGTCAAGCGAAGCCAGGGTATTGGCCAGGTCAGCTGGTTTCACGGGCGTGCGCCTTTAACTGCCATTTCGGAATACGCCGAAAGAGGACCGATCCTGCGCGACTTACCTGCTGGTCATAGGCAAACCCGTTTGCCGACAAGGCATCAAAGCACATCTTTATGCCGATGCGTTTGATCTTGCGCGTGTGAATCTCCAAGAATATCTTGTCAATTCCGGTCAGATCCAGGGGATCAAACAAATCCCGCTCGCCCCCCTCAATATCGACGATCAGCGTATTGGCCCGAAAATCCCGGATCAGATCAGACAGGAAAACCGCCGGAACATCGACGGCTCTGACATATTCGCTGCTGCCATCCAGCGAAGACGACCAGAACGGATCCCTTACATAAAACTTTGCCGTGCTCGTTTGGGCGGCATCGTTCAGGGCCACGGCATTTTTCACCTGTGCCGTGGAAATGTCATTTTCCCGGTGCACGCGCTCGATGAACGCACACAGATTCGGATCGGCCTCGACGCAAAGAATGTCTTTTACCTTCAGGTTCTTGGCAAGGAAGGACGAAATAAAGCCAATTCCGGCCCCCAGTTCAATCACCCGATCATCCGGTTTGATGAACTTGGGCGTGCCGTTTACCTCGTCCCGCTCGTATCGGCCCCGCTCAATGGACTGCGCGATCTTCGGGGTGATGATTGCCGGATCATAAGGAATGCTCAGCCCCTGAATTTGCAGCATTTCGCTCATTGCGTATCCTTTGTTGTCATAACCGTCGAGTATTTCGTGTGTTTGGCCAGAACCCTGACCGTTCCAAAGGATTTCATATATCCGATCCCGCCTGAACCTTTGCGGATATCAAGCACAATCCCGCCCCCCGGCAAAACCTGATTGCGGAAAAAATCCGCATAGGTTGCGGCCGGATAATGGAAACCGCAGGAGGCCATGCTGATTGCCAGATCGACCGGCTCGATATCGGAAACCGCCTGTTTTTTCGGGTTGACCAGGATTATCTTCTCGGCCGGAACCCCGTTTTTTTCCAGGAAATCCCGTGCCTTGAGAAGATTTGCATACCCTGCCCCACTCTGGCCAAAGCCAAAATGACGTTCGGTTGTTTCCTCGATATCCACCAGCACAAGCGTGCTGCCGTAGCGGCGATAAAGCCAAAGATCAGCCAGGGCGTAACCGCAGCCAATATCGGCCAGCCGGGCCGGGTTCAACGTGTCTGTTGCCTCGAAAAAGAACCCGCATTCGCGCCTGGCCACATCCATTACAGATGTCAGAATCTGGTCGCGATTATCCTGAGCAAACTTCAGAAGGGGTTTGTCATCCCCCCCCATCCAGTCGCGAATTGCCTGCCCTGCGTCACCGACTTCGGAGCGTTGCAAAACAAGGTTGGCAACGTCTTTATCGTCAAACATGGAAAAATCCATGTCATCGGACAGCTTTGGTGCCGCGTTTGCAGGCGGATGTTGTGATCTCTGCATGAGATGGGCTGTTTTCTCTGCGGAAAGGCCGTGTCTGGCCAGAAGTCCGGCAACAAATGAGCCTTCTGGCGGTACACCGCCGTATTTCGCGGCGACATTGCGAAACCTGCGCCCCCAGAAATGGATCGAAAGCGTGTCTGGCTTTATCAGATCATGCACCTCTGCCGCGCGATCGGGGCGAAGCGCAAGCCCGGCTTTTGCAAACGGAAGCGGGAACAGCACATGGCCGGGAAAAGAGTGGCTGATTTCACCGGTTTCCTGCAAAAACCAGGTCAGGGCGTTCGGCCCCCAGACCCCCCAGGGCAACAGCGAGACATGAACGCCATCGCCTTTGTCCTTCAGCGCCTGCAATTCCTGTTGTTTTCCGGTATCGAACCACGGCGGGACGGGAAACTCGTCACTGGTGAACCGCAGCATTTCGGTCAGGGTTTTGCTGGTTTTCGGCAGCCTGAGAACACCGTTGTTGACCAGTGGCTTGTCGTCGGAGATCCAGCCGTGGAAATGCTTGCCGCGGGCGACCTTCCAGGGCTTGCAGCAATAGGCATCAGTATCGGCCCAGACAAAACCGGTTTTCTTCAGCATGTGCAGCCGAAACACGTCAGCATGATAGGCCGGACTGCCGGTACGGGCATGACGTATGATCTTATCGGCCGGCAGAATGCTGTTGGCATCTTCGATCTTCACGCCATCCGGAACATTGAGGACCGCATCATAGGCAAAGAGCGTAACCGCATGGCCGTTGTCCAGGAAGGATTGCAGGCAAAGTTGCTCCAGCCACGACAGTTCTGTTCCGATCCAGAGAGTTCCGATGGTTGGAAGCGCCATAGCTTTCTTTCACACATGCCGTTCGATACGAAAATCGGCCTTTCAGGAAAACCCGTGCGTCCTGACCGCCTGATGGCATACCTCTCTACCGGGCTTCACAGCGGGATCATGCTCAAATGCCAAATTATTGTCAACATTTACTGCTTTTGCACAGGCTTCCGGCTAATGTCGGGTCTGTCCTTTTTCCACTGTAAAAACAAATGGTTCATCGGGGTTTTTTGCGACAATTTCCTCTGGAATGATGTCTGGTCCGGACAAAAACACATTTGCCCCGAAATGCGCATGCAGGCGCGACAGTTTCTCCATGCGCGGGCTGGTCAACTGCCGGTAAAAATCGGCATAGTCCTTTCTGGCTTTCAGCTCGGCAATCTTCTCCTGATGCTTGCGAACCGCAGTTTCATGCGCTTGGGCAATCTCCGGATCAGATTTCAGCCGGGCCAGTTCTGCCCGCAAGGCTGGCAACATTTTGTGAATGCTGCGGTCTTCCTCGGCGTTGTTGTTCATGCGGAACCAATAGGCCAGACCCTGATCCCGTTCCACATGGTTGACCCGCCCCCGGTCGCGTTTCACCAGAAAGCTTTCGGCCGAGCGGACCGCGTAATGATTGAGCGACACCAGATCATAGCCAAAGGTTTCCAGGGTAGAGCGCCAGCCATTGCGAAACATCTTTTCGGGCATGGGTTTGCCGGAACCGTTGACCCAGCGGATGCTGTCAAGCAATTGCGGCTTTAACCCCTTTGGTCGGTGCACCCCCAGTTTCTTGAAAATACCCTGATTGCGAAACAGGGTTTTGAAGCCCCAGGCCTGATGCGGTTTCCGGATGAGTTCGGGCGCGCAGCGGGTAAAATCCTCGCAGATCAGCCCGTCGCGGTAGGCATGGATGTCTGAGTTTCCAAACAATCGCCATGTCAGGGCAATCATGTTTGCCGACCCCACGGCCGCAAAAAGATCATGTAAATGCCCCTGCCCGGTTCTGATATTGATAAATTCGTCAACATCCATGCAGATCAGCCAGTCGGCATTGCGCACCAGTTCTTCCTTGTCGGCGGCCTGCAGGGCGGCGTGTTGCGGTTTCAGCCCCGGAAACCGGCGAAACGGATTTTCGCGATGCTGGACGATACCCTTTTGTTGCAGCACATCCAGCAATGTGTCGGTGCCATCCGTGCAGTCATTGGTGTAGATCAGGAAATCAGAAACCCCGATGGCCCGATGATAGGCAATCCATTCCAGAATGAATGGCCCTTCGTTCTTCATTGTGGTGACGATGGTTGTGTGCGTGGTCTCTTGCTGCGGTTTTTGCAGGTCGGCTTTGGGCATACGCACCGGCTTGTGATCAAAAACCTGTTTGGCCTGTTTTAGCAGATCGGGGTCTTCGACGAGGCTGGTTTTCGGGACAAGTTTGGAGACAGAATCAGCCCGATGGCGCAGCGCCATGAAACGGTTGAACGGCGCAACCTCGTGCGGGGCCGGCGTTGCACCGACAACGCGGATCAATCGCCAGACTGTTCGCGCACCGGCAATTTGCGGCGCAACGCACCAGCGTTTGCGCGGGCGCCTGGCATCAAAGGGCACATAGATATGATCCCCGAAGCCAACCGTTTTTTTCTTGCGAATTCGCCAAGGATAGCATTGCCAGCCTTCCAGCCCGATGCAACCGGAATCCGATGATACCGCCCGATCGAAGACATTTGGTCCTTTCTGGCGCGCCAAGAGATCAAAAACATCAATATTCATCACCGCCCGCGCCCCGGACAAAAAGCGTGCCTTGACCAGTTCAAACAGCAGAATATCCGCCAGAGGCGCACGCCAGGGGTCAGGCTCAGGGACTTGCATCCTGTCCTTGCCGGGGGCGCCGGGGGCGTTGAAAGGGTGGGATTCCGCAGGCAGGTCTTCGCGCCCGAGCGGAACCCGGCTGTCCAGAACAACCAGCCGTTTCAGCCCCTGTATGCTGCTGGCCCGTTTTTGCAGATTTTGCAGGAATTTCCTGTCCTTGCCGGGCTCAGCCCGATTGAGAAGCAGCGCCGCATCCATCCCGTGATAACGCACGTGAAATTCCAGCCAATCCAGCACCGTGCCGGCGCTTTCGCCGTTGCGCTGGGCAAACCCGACATTCAGCCCAGAGAACAAATCCGTTTCGGAGGGGAATGTTTTGAAAGAGACCGGCATGCCCCTGACCACAAAGCCGGCGTCGTTTTCCATACCATCGATAAAACAGCGAAGCATCGGGGCGCCGTTGATCAAGCGGGTTTCCAGAATTTCCGTTCCATCGCTGGCCCGGATGTTTTGCAACGACATGCCGGTCTTGAAAAACAGCCGGGCATCGCGGCCGCCTTTGCCGGCAACGGCAACAGCATCCAGCAGGACGAGATCGCCGGACACCTGAACGTTGAGACTGCGCTGGAGAAAAACGCTGTCCGCACTCTTTTCCGCATCAGCCATTCGCGTTTCCTGCCCGTGCCATACGCTGCAACTGTGCCTGTGAGAACTCTGCTGACGGCGGGCGGCTGCCGGCACTCAGTCCAAGCTGCCAGAGCAACTGCACCTCGCCCCGGTTTTCCATCTGTTTTTCGAATTTCGCCCGATGGATATCGCGGCTTTGTTGCTGAAGCTCGACAAGCCGCCCAAGCCCCAGCAACCGGTCAAGCTCAGACCGGGTGGCGGCAAGCATTGGCAAGATACTGTCGTCCTGAACCGTGTTGAAATTGCGCTCGGTCCAATAGCCAAGCCCAATCTCGCGTCCGGTATGGTTTGGCAGGCCCCGGGTTCGCTTGACCATGAACTCTTGTGCAGAGCGCACCGAATAGTGATTCAACTGAATCAAATCCCGACTGTTTGGAAGCCCGAACAGATTGATCCGGTGATCCATTGTGGCGAAGTTCGCTGAAAACCGGTTTCCGCCACCATCCACCCAGACCGGTGCCGTATCTTTCTTTCGTTTCGGCCGGTGTACGCCGATTTGCCGAAAGGCTTTCGGGCGAAACAGGGATTTGAAAAAATGCGCCAGCGGCAGGCCGATATCTTCGGGCGCGGCACGGGTAAAGCGGGCAATGGTCAGATCATCCGAGGCCGTAATCAGGCCGCTGTTGCCGAACAAACGCCAGGGCATGGCCAAGGCGTCAGTATCGACTGGCAGGGCCGCGATCAAATCCTGAAGTGTTGCGCCGGATGTGCGCAGGTTGATGAACTCATCGCAATCACTGACCAGCACCCAGTCGCTTTGTTTGTACAGCGCGTGTTTTGCCGCATGTCTAAGCGCCTGCCATTGCACCGTATGCCGGCCGTCTGGGTGCTGCGGGACATGCGTCACGATCCCGGCCGCGGCCAGTTCGTCGAGCATTATGTCCGTGCCGTCATCACAATCGTTACTGTAGATGAGAAAATGCCCGACGCCGGCCGCCAGATGGTGCGCAATCCATTCAAGGCAGAAAGGTCCTTCGTTTCGCATGGATGTAATTGAAAGAACCTGCAACGATCTGATCCTAGAATGCCTTGAACGTCAGCGTCGTCAGCGACCGTTTGATGCCCTTGATGTCCAGCAGGTGATCATTCAGAAATTTGCCGATATCTTCGTCTTGCGGAATGTACATCTTCAGCAGCAGGTCAAAATCACCCGAGGTTGAATGAAGTTCCGAATGGATTTCCCGCCGGATAATCTCTTCTGCCACCGCGTAGGTTTTACCGGGTTTGCAGCGAAGTTGCACGAATACGCAGGTTGTCATGGCTTTCTCCTTGTCATCGGCTTGCCCCAGAGGTGACACATAAGGCATAGGGCTTACAATAATGAAATTGGCAGGCTTGGAATAGGCAGCACCTGATCCTATAAGGCAGGCCAACAGCAATCAGGGGCCAGACATGCGCAGGGCAACAATCAATCGCACCACCGCCGAGACAGAAATCACTGTCAGCATCAACATTGATGGCACGGGTCGTTATGACAACCAGACCGGCGTGGGGTTCTTTGACCATATGCTGGACCAACTGGCACGCCATTCCCTGATTGACCTGAACATAGAGGCCAGAGGGGATCTGCATGTTGACGATCACCACACGGTTGAGGATGTCGGCATTGCCCTGGGGCAGGCCCTGTCGCAGGCGTTGGGCGACAAACGCGGCATCCGACGCTATGGTGAATGCCATCTGCCGATGGACGACGCACAGGTGGCTTGCGCGCTGGACCTGTCGGCGCGCCCGTATCTGGTGTGGAATGTGGACATGCCCACCGCCAAAATCGGCACGTTTGACACTGAACTGGTGCGCGAGTTCTTTCAGGCGCTGGCGACGCATGGCGGGATAACCCTGCACATCGACCGGATTCACGGCTTCAACAGCCACCACATTGCCGAGGCGGCCTTCAAGGCCGTGGCACGTGCCCTGCGTTCTGCCGTGGAAACGGATCCGCGGAAATCAGATGCCATTCCCTCGACCAAAGGGGCACTCTAGGTGCTGACCGTACTGATTGACTATGAGAGCGGCAATCTGCATTCCGCCGAAAAGGCGTTTCAGCGGATGGCGGGCGAGGCGGATGCTGGCGAGGTGATTGTCACCTCAAGCCCTGATGACGTGCTGCGTGCCGACCGCATCGTGCTGCCCGGTGACGGCGCCTTTCCGGCCTGCAAAAAGGCCCTGTTCGACCATTCCGGCCTGTTCGAGGCCACCCGCGAAATGGTAATCGACAAGGGCCGCCCGTTTCTGGGCATTTGCGTCGGTATGCAAATGATGGCCACTTGGGGGCGCGAATACGAGGATACCGAAGGCTTTGACTGGATTGGCGGCGAGATCGTGAAGATTACGCCATCAGACCCCGCGCTGAAGGTGCCGCATATGGGCTGGAACGATCTGGTGATCGACAATCCGCACCCCGTGCTGGACGGTGTCTCCACCGGCGACCACGCCTATTTCGTGCACAGCTACAAATATGTGGTGGACGATCCGGCGCAACGGCTGGCGCATGTGGATTACGGCGGCGATACCACCGCCATCATCGGGCGTGACAACATGCTGGGGATGCAATTCCACCCCGAAAAAAGCCAGAGCGCCGGGCTGCGGCTGATCTCGAATTTTCTGAACTGGACGCCGTAGGACGCAGCCCCGCCCCGGATTGCCTGCAATCCGCTTCGGGCCAGACATCGCCACGCCCATCCTCGGGGTCGGGCGCAAACCTGACGCCTTGCCCGGCTTCAATGATGCGGATTATCAGTCCATGACACCAGGCGCGCAGACCTGGCAAAGGGGGACAGCCAATCAGTTGACCCGCTTCCAGGTTTGACCGCGGCAGATGATCCCGCCCAGAACACAGCCTGAAACTTTCAGCGAATTGCCGGAAAGCTGCATGTTTGACTTATAGGTCTTGTCGCGGTCTGGTGCCCAGATCTTGCCGCCAGAATAATACCCGTCGCCTTTGGGTTTCATGGCCCAGATCATGCGCTTGCCAATATTCTCAGACTCTATTTCCTGTCCTTGCGCGTTAAATGCCTTGACGATAACACCGCAGATGTCAGCGCCGCATGGACCGATTTGGACATATCCGTAGTTGCCGTCGTCGCCCGGCTTCGTTTTCCATATGCCGTCTACCGGATCTGCCAAAGCCGGTGCCGAAAATCCAAGAAGTGCGGCCAGAAGCAATCCTGTTTTCTTCATTTTCTCATTCCTCCCTGTGGGTTCAGCCAGTTTGGCCGTTGAATGGCTTTCTGGCAAGCCTGACGTTAGGTCGGCAGATCGCTTTGCATTCCGGTCTGCTTCATGCAAAACAGCGTCTGAACGAATAAACAGCAAGGATTTCAGCCGATGATCCTCTACCCCGCGATTGACCTGAAAGACGGAATGTGTGTGCGCCTGATCCGGGGCGACATGGCGCAATCCACCGTGTTCAACAACAGCCCCGAGGCACAGGCCCGTGCCTTTCAGGATGCTGGCTGCGAATGGCTGCATCTGGTCGATCTGAACGGCGCCTTTGCCGGCGAACCCGTGAACGGGGCGGCGGTTCAGGCCATCCTTGGCGCCACCGATGTGCCCGCCCAGCTGGGCGGCGGTATCCGCGATATGGCGACGATTGAAATGTGGCTGGACAAGGGGATTGCGCGGGTGATCCTTGGCACCGTAGCGGTGGAAAACCCCGATCTGGTACGCCAGGCCGCCAAGGCGTTTCCCGGCAAGGTGGCCGTGGGGATCGACGCCCGCGACGGGCGCGTCGCCACCAAGGGCTGGGCCGAGGAAACCGACGTGATGGTCACCGATCTGGCGCGCTCGTTCGAGGACGCAGGCGTGGCCGCGATCATCTACACCGACATCAACCGCGACGGCGCAATGCAGGGGCCGAACGTGGACGCCACCGCGGCGCTGGCAAATGCGGTGGATATTCCGGTGATTGCCTCGGGCGGGGTCAGTTCACTGGCCGATCTTTCGGCCCTGCGCGACTGCGGCGCCCCGCTGAACGGTGCAATCTCCGGTCGGGCGCTCTATGACGGGGCGATTGATCTGAAGGCCGCATTGGCGTTGCTAAAAGGATAGCACATGTCGAAAACCAGCAAGGCCAGTTTACCGCCACAAAGCATGCTGCATGCGATCAAACAGCCCGATGACTATCTGTGTTCCTTCTTCGCGTTGGAATACACCTTAGCAGACTGTCCGAAATACCAGGACCACTTCATTCTAACCGCATAGCTATTCCCCAATACCCACACAATGTGACACAGGCACTGAAGGTGGGTCAACTAAAGTAGCTTTTCGGTGCATTTATTCATTGGGGGATGCAACCGGGGCAGCGCACCCCTTGCCAAGCGTTTTGTAATACAAAATACAGCTTGCAGTGCACGTTAGGTTTTTACTGTTTTTCCCGCTTGAGCAATGCCTCGCTTTGACGATTGTTCGAACTCGCCACCAGTTTCTTTGCAACC